>NZ_BAAHAR010000018.1:0-132057 GCF_054777395.1 Nocardiopsis oceani | reverse complement strand
ACGCGTCATACATCCGCTCCGAAGCCGACACGTGCAACCGGTCCTCATCGAAGGGCGGCATGTACGCCTTCAGCACACACTTCAAGATCTCAGCGTCCACGGCCGTGCCCCAGGCCTCGAACAGGTGGGTGCCATCGAAGGTGCGCAGCAGGCGTGCACCCCTGGCTTCGAAGGCGGCCTGGTGCTCCTCCTCCAACACCGCCGGGTTGTGCCGGGCCAGCAGTTCCTTGCCCAGCCGGTTGATGTCGGTCACCGACATCGCCGGCTCCTTGGCCTTGGCGGCCAGGATCCCGGCCTCGATGATCCGCCGGAACCTACCAGCGTCCGGGCAGTCCTTGGTGTTGCGCGCCTCCACCGCCCTGTCAGCGGTCCGGCACACCGCCACCGCCTCCCCGATCGACAACAGCCCGGAGTCCAGGCCTTCGCGGGTGGCGGGCAGCTCCTGGGCGAACAGGCGCCGGGCCAGCTCGGCGCGCCCGTTGGCCTCACCCGGGGCCATCCCCACCGAGTGGATCAGCCAGTTCTGCACCGACCGCTGCCCGCCCGCCTCCAACAGGGTGCCGGCTGCTTCCAGCTGGGCCAGGCGCAGCAGCATCGCAAGCTGGGCCCGGTCGAAGTCCTCGAACACCTGCGAGATCACGTCCAGGACCTCGCCGGCCGCACCCGCCGGGGGAACCTCGGCCATTTCCGAGGCGATCTTTCCCCGGGCAGCACGCATGGCGTCCACAGCGGGCGTATTGCCCGCCGTGTTCCCGCACTGCCCGAAAGAAGAAGTCATACCCTAAGGATATCAAGAAAGGCCCAGAAAGGACCTATCCTAGGGGTGATGAAACACTTACCCGGACACCCTAGCCCGCCTTTTCTCCCCCGGAAAGGAGCCTTCCAGGAAAGGGACCCTGCCTCCCCTGCCCGCATTCTTGGGCAAAGCGGACAAATGCGGGCCCGAATGGGAATGATCTTGCTCCTGTCTCCACTCTCGGCGGCCGAGGGTGGAGACAGGGGCAAGATCATCGGGGTTTTCGCTGGGCGCATTGACCGGCCGCGACACCCGCAACCGGTACGCTCCGGCGCAGGGGCTCACCGGCCGCCAGGCCGCGCTGTTCGGGGTTCGCAGGGGCGAATGACCAGCCGCGACACCGCCAGGCGTCAAAGCTCCGGCGCAGGGGCAGGTATCGGCCGTCAGGCCGACAGAATCAGTTTTTCGGGCGAAGCCCGGAATGGCTCGGACCTCGACCACCCGTCCCGCTTTCCCGATAGCCGCCAACCCGCCGTCGCAGCGGAGCGGGTCAAGGTGGAGCGCCGTTGACGCGCGAAGCGCTCGATGGCGACGACCTTGACGCGCGTAGCGGAGACGGCCACAATCGGGCGGCGGGAAAGGAGGACACCCCAACCCAGAAGACAACCCCAAGCCAAAGGACACCCCCACCCTCATTAACTTCGAAGACACGTTAAGTTCGAAGGCCCGCTAAAGGTGTCTGCGGGAGAACTACGGATGAGCACTGACCGGGGCCTTCGCTTTTACCTGAGTCGGATAGCGTGGGCCTCGCCGTCTATCGCCCGCCCCACTCAACCCTCCCCACACCCATGCCCCTCCCCAAGCCCAGCCCGCCCCACCCAGCAAGCCGCCGCGTGCCCCCGCCAGAGAAGTTGCAGAGTGTGTTCGTGGTGCTGGCCGCGGCGCTCGGACTGGGATCCGGTTGGCGTGGCGGCCGGTCCAGCGGTTCTTCCGGACCGACGGTCTGCTTAGCGGCCTGAATCCTGACCGATGCGGCGTTCGAGGCCGTCGAGGATGCACTCCAGGCCGAACTCCAGTGCTGAGTCGCGCCCCTCACCGCCGGAAAAGGCGGCGGCGGTCTCGGGGTACCGCTCGCCGTGCTGGGCCAGGACCGGCGCCATGGCCCTCAGGATCGCCTCTTCCGCACCTTCCCCTTCCTGCGGGCCCTGCGGGCCGGGCTCGGTGGGCAGGGCCTGCTGCGCGATCCCCCGCACGTGCCCGGCGACGAGCGCCACGGCGTCCAGCCGTTCCGCGCCGCCGAGTCCGGACCCGGACAGCGCTCTCAGCGCCGATTCCGTCCAAGCCAGCTCGTTGGGGCCCATCACCCGTACCCCGACCGCGGTCCGCAGCAGCCAGGGGTGCTCGCGCAGTACCGGCCACAGGGCCCTCCCCCAGGCCCGCAGGCGCTCCCGCCAGCCGAGTTCCGGGCCGCCGACCCCGGGGGCGGGCCCGTGCGCGGCATCGGTCATGAGGGCGAGGAGTTCGTCGCGGCGCGACACGTACCGGTACAGCGACATCTTCGTGTAACCGAGTTCCGAGGCCACCCGCTGCATCGACACCGCCTCGATCCCCTCGGCGTCGGCGAGGGCGACGGCGGCGCCGACGATGCGGTCCTGGGACAGCTTGGGGCGCGGGCCCCGGCTCGGCACGCGGGGCGGGCCCCACAGCAGTGCGGCGGTGCGTTCGTGCCGGTCCACCTCTGCGCGCTCAGCCATCCGACGCCCCTCCGTCACTGCTCAGACCCACCCTTGCCAAAACCGTGTCTACCAGATACTAATTGTGTCCATCAGAAACAGTATCCATAAGACACAGATTAAGGTGCCACCATGCCTAGCATCGAGGGGACCCGGGTCCTGGTCTCGGGGGCGAGCATTGCCGGGGCCGCCACCGCCCACTGGCTCACCAGGTACGGATGCGCCGTCACCGTTGTGGAGCGCTCTCCCGCCGTGCGCCCCGGCGGCCAGAACGTGGACTTCAAGGGGTTCCGACAGCTCGACGTCCTCTACCGCATGGGGGTCCTCGAACGGCTGCGCGCCGTGGCGACCGGCGGCTCCGATGTCGTCTTCGTGACCGGCAAGGGCCGTCCCATCGCCACCCTGCCCGGTGAGTTCACCGGCGGGGACCTCGAGGTCGGCCGCGGCGAGCTGGCCGAGGTCCTCCACGAGTCGGTGGGGACCGGCTGCGAGTACCTGTTCGACGACTCCGTTACGGTGCTGCGGGACGGCGACGACGGCGTGCGGGTCGCCTTCGAGCGCGCGCAGGAGCGGACCTTCGACCTCGTGATCGGTGCGGACGGCATCCACTCGAACGTGCGCCGCCTGGCCTTCGGGCCCGAGGAGGAGCACGTGCGCTTCCTCGGCTACCACTACGCGCTCGCCGACCTCCCGCACCTGCCCGCCCTCCCCGGAACGCCCGCCGCCACCGGCCCCGGGCTGATGTACAACGAACCCGGCCGCATGGTGTCCGCCGGCGGCGACGCACCCGCCTTCTTCGTGTTCGCCTCCGAGCGGCCCCGCGACCGGCACGAGGACCCGGACGCACAGAAGCGGTTCCTGGCCGAGGCCTACGCGGGAGCGGGCTGGGAGGTCCCCCGGCTGCTCGCGGACCTGCCCGGCTCACAGCACCTCCACCTGGACATGCTCTCCCGCGTCGAGCTGGACTCCTTCACCCGGGGCCGCGTCGCCCTGGTCGGCGATGCCGGTTACGGCAACACGCTGGGCGGTTTCGGCAGCGGCCTGTCTGTCGTCGGCGCCTACGTGCTGGCCGGGGAGCTGCTCGCCGCCGATGGGGACCACCGGGCCGCCTACCGCGCCTACGACCGCGTCATGCACGGCTACGCCCGGGTCGCCCGGAAGGGCAACGCCGGACGCTTCCTCGCGCCGCGCACCCGCGCGGGCATCCGCGCGCGCAACGCCCTGTTCCGGTTCCGCCCGTTGCGCGACGCCCTCATGCGGTCCACCGACGACTTCGCCGACGCCGTCGAACTCCGTGACTACCCGGCGCTCTTGGCGGGCGGTACGTCCGTCAGGCCGACACGGAACGCAGCACGCCCCTGGCCGCGGTGAGCGCACCCCACACTGCGATCAGCAGACTGAAGGCACCGAGCAGCGACAGCACCGCCCAGGGGAAGGCCCAGAGCGCCGCTCCCACGTCGCCGCCGGCCATGGCCAGCGCCATCCACGCGGTCGCGGCGACGCCCAACAGCCAGGCCGGCACCACGGTCAGCACCATTTCCCAGCCGACCACCCCGTTGATCTGCACGGGGGTCATGCTCAGCCGGCGCATCGACCCCAGCTCCGACCGGCGGTCCGAAGCCGACAGGGCGAGCGCGTTGACCGCGGCCACCACCAGGAATACTCCGACCAGCACGGTGGCGACGGTGCCGAGGTTGTCGATCGCCCCCTCGCGTTCGGCGACATAGGTCTGGCGGAACTCGGTCCGGTCCTCCACGGTGACCGTTCCGGCCGTCGAGACCTCGTGTGCCACGGCTTCGCGGTCGATGTCGCCCGCCGTGTCCCCACCGTTCCCGGGCGTCCCACCGTTCCCGGACACGTCGCCGTTCCCGGACACGAGGACGAATTCGTGCCAGCCGCTGCCGCTGCCGTTCCCCAGCGCGGTCTCTGCAATGACCAGGCCGTTCTGGCCTCCTTGGTCGTGTTCGAAGACGGCCGCGACCTCGACCTCGGTGAGCTGGGAGGCCCCGGAGACCCGGATCTCCGCGTCGTCGCCGACGTCCAGGCCGCGCAGGTCGGCGTAGGCGGCCCCGAGCGCCACCCCGTCGCCGCTGTCGACCCGGGTCAGGTCACCTCGGACACTGCCGAGGTCCAGCACCTGGCTTGCGGCCCCGCTGACCACCGTTCCCCGGGTCGCGTCACCGGGGTCGGCGGGCCCTTCGGAACCTGCGGGTTGGGCGTGCACCCACGTGTCCCGCAGCCCGGCAGTGGCGTCCACCCCGCTGACCTCGGACACCCGCTCCCGCACGTCCTCGGACAGTCCGGTGTGGGCCTCGCGGACGATCGGGGTCTTCAGGACGTACTCGGCGTCGAAACGGTCCGCGGTCTCGTCCGCGTTGGTGAGCGCGAACAGGGGCAGGCCGCTCAGCGCCCAGCCGGAGATGGCGACGCCCACCGCGAGCGGGGCGGCCACCCCGGCGTAGCGGCGGTGGTGGAAGCGGACGTTGGTCGCGGCGAGGTAGCCCCCGACCCCGGACACGGCCGCCACGGGGCGTCGGAGCAGGGCGGACACGGCGTGGATGATCCAGGACCCCAGCAGCCCGATGCCGACCATCACCAGTCCGCTGGCGATCATGCCGTAACTGCTGTACAGGGCCGTCGGCAGCTGCCCGGCGATGCCCCGCGCCTGGAGGACACCGGCCGCGGCCAGCAGGAGGACACCGCACGCCACCCGCGGCCACACCCGGGAGCGGCGGCCGGCCCGCTCCGCCTCCCCGCCCAGCGCCTCGCCCGGACGGATGCGCAGCGCCGACCGCGCGGACAGCCACGCGGCGACCTGGGCCACCACGATGAGGAGCGCCGCCGAGGTGAGCAGCGGCGCGGCGCCGAAGCCGACCGTCAGGACGGAGCTGACCACACCCAGCTCACGGAACACGCCCACCAGGACCCAGCCGAGGAGCACCCCCAGCACGCTCCCCAACACCGCCGCGACCAGCGAGATCAGCGCTGCCTCCGCTTGGCAGAGGAGCCGTGTCTGGCGGGGGGTGGCCCCGATCGCGCGCAGCAGGGCGAACTGCCCGGCCCTGCGGCGCACGGACGTGACGAGCGCACCGCCGATCACGGCGACGGCCATGAACGCCACGATCCACACCAGCAGCGTGAGTGCCGCCGCCGTGGCGCTGTGGTCCGGCCAGGTCCCCTCGAGCTCTCCCCGGTCGGCACCGGACGCGACCTGGAACGACTCGGTGTCTCCGGGCGCGGGGGCGTCTCCGGCCAGCCCTTCGGCCACGTGCTCGTGCGCCAGGGCGGCGGTCCCGTCCGTGTCGGCACCGCGGTCGAGGAAGAGACCGGCGCCGTCGGAGCGTCCCCCGCCCCGGTCCGCCAGGCGCTCGGCCTCGCCCGGGTGGAAGAAGACGGCGTGCTGGTGTTCCAGCGCCCCACCCCCGCCGGTGCCTGCCGCTTCGCCCCCGCCGGGGCCCGCCAGGCCGACGAGCTCGTAGGTCTGGGCGGTACCCGCGACCTCGACCGCGATCTCGGATCCGACCTCGGCGTCGACGGCCTCGGCCAGCGTCCCGTCCACCACGATCTCGTGGTCGGCCGCGGGCGGCGCCCCCTCCTCGACCGTCATCGGGGTGAGGCGCGCGCTGGACCACGAGTGCCCCAGCTGCGGGGTCTCCTCCTGGTCCACCGCGGGCGCCCCGTCAGCGTCCAGGGCCAGGGCGGTGAAGGAGAGTTCGGGGACCGCCTCGGCGACCCCGGGCAGCCGTTCCAGGCCCTCAACCAGCTCCTCGGTGAGCAGGCCGTCCTCTCCGGCCACCACCACCTCGGCGCCGGCGAAGCGTTCCACCGGGGCCCGTGTCTGGGCGACCGACTCCTGGAGAACCATGAAGGCGGTCAGCAGCACCGCACCCGCGGTGGTCATCACCAGCGCGCCGATCAGGGTTCCGGGCTGCCGCCACAGGATGCGCCACGCGATACCGGTCACCGGGCACCTCCCAGGGAGGTCATCCGCTCGGCCACCTTCTGGGAGGTGGGGGCCTCCATCGTGTCGGCGAGCCGCCCGTCCACGAGGAACAGGACCCGGTCCGCGTAGCCCGCCGCCAAGGGGTCGTGGGTGACCAGCACCAGGGTCTGGCCGAACCCGTCCACCGCCTCCCTGAGGAGGTTCATCACCTGGCGGCTCGACTCGCTGTCCAGTGCGCCGGTCGGCTCGTCACCGCAGAGCAGTCTGGGCCGGTTGACCAGGGCCCGGCAGAGGGCCACCCGCTGCTGTTGGCCGCCGGAGAGCTCGTCGGGCCGGTGGGAAAGGCGGTCGGCGATCCCCGCGCGTTCGGTGATCTCCTCCAGCCAGTCTTCGTCGACCCCGCGTCCGGCGAGCCGCAGCGGCAGGGTGATGTTCTCCCGCGCGGTCAGGGCCGGTATCAGGTTGAACTCCTGGAACACGAACCCCACCCGTTCGCGGCGGACGACCGCGAGCTCCCGTTCCGGAAGGTCGTCCAGCCTGGTGTCCCCCAGGTGGACCGTCCCCGCGCTCGGCTGCACCAGACCGGCGGCGCACTTGAGCATCGTGGTCTTCCCGGAGCCCGATGGCCCCATGACGGCCGTGAAGGTGCCCGGCTCGAACGACCAGCTCACATCGCTGAGCGCCGAGACGGCCACCTCGCCCTCCCCGTACGTCCGGCTCACACCCGACAGGGTCGCTGACCGCATCAGGACCTTCACCACCCTCACCCACTGTTCGGTTCCCGGTCCGGCCGGGCTTCCCGACAAGGGTTCCAAGCAGCGGTGCGGCGGGCACGGGGACGCGGCACCAACTTCGGGTGGGGCACGGCATACCCGGGTCGTACGGGCTACCCCGGGCGTACCGGCGGGGGTAACGGGTAACGCACGGAACGAGGACTTCGCCCCCCAGCCGCCCCACCCACCCCCCGGGAGTCCGACTGTGAAGCTGTACGCCGACACCCCCGCCCGCGCCTGCCTCCAGCTCGTCTCCGACCTCTTCGCGCTCACCTGGGCCTTCCTCTGGGTCGCGGCCGCCCTGTCGCTGCGCGAGGTCCTGATGGCCCTCAACCGCCCCGGCGAGCTGATGACCAGCACCGGCGACGGGGTCACCGAACACATGAACACCGCCGCCGAGAACGTCGAGCAGGTCCCCCTCGCCGGAGAGGCCCTCGCCACGCCCTTCAGCGGCCTCGGCGAGACCGGCGAGTCCCTCAGCGCGGCGGGCGACTCCTTCCAGGAGTCCGTGGGAACGCTGGCGTTCACGCTTCCGATGCTGGTGGCGCTCCTGCCGCTCTTCCTGCTCGCGGGGACCTGGCTGCCCATGCGGATGCGGTGGATCCGACGCGCCACCGACACCAAACGGCTCAGCGGGCTGACCCCCGAGGCCCGTGCCCGCCTCCTCGCTCTCCGCGCCCTGTCCTCGGCCCCCTCCACCCGGCTCATGGCGGTGCACGACGACCCCGCCGGGGCCTGGCACACGGGCGAGCGGGAAGTGGTCGCCGAACTGGCCGAACTGGAACTGGGCCGGCTCGGCCTGCGCCCCGAACCGTCCTCGGAGCCCGGTCCGCACGGATGGCCCGGAGCCCGGTCCAGAGGGACGGCCGAACCACCCGGTCCGCTCAGTCCACGCGGATGATGCCCCTCTGCAGGGCCGTGGTGATGGCCGCGGTGCGGTTGTCCACGTCGAGCTTGTCGAAAACGTGGACCAGGTGCGTTTTCACCGTCGCTTCACTGATGAACAGCTCGCGGGAGATCGCCCGGTTGGACATCCCCTTGGCCAACAGCCGGAGGATCTCCAGCTCCCGGCCGCTCAGGGCGGGCCGCGGTGAGCGCAGCCGGTCCATGAGCCGGTTGGCGACGTCGGGGGCGAGAGCGGTCTGGCCGCGGGCCGCCGCGTGCACGGCGTCGCACAGCTGGTCCGGGGGTGCGTCCTTGAGCATGTAGCCGGTGGCGCCCGCCTCGACCGCCGCGAGGATGTCGGCGTCGGTGTCGTAGGTGGTGAGCACGAGGACGGGCGGCGGGCCCTCGAGTTCGGTGACCCGCCGGATCGCGGTGACGCCGTCCATGCCCGCGCCCATGCGCAGGTCCATGAGCACGATGTCGACGCCCGTCCCGGCCCGGAGTCCGTCCAGGGCCTCCTGGCCGTCGGCCGCTTCGGCCACCACGTCCATGTCGGGGCGTTCGGCGAACATCGCCTTGAGGCCGTGGCGCACGACCGGGTGGTCGTCCACGAGCAGGATGCGCAGGGGCCGGTCGGTCACGGGCCTTCCTCCAAGCGGGTCGTCTCCAGGGTCAGGGGCAGCCGGACGGCCACGGCGGTGCCCTCTCCCGGGGCGGACTCCACTTCGAGCTCCCCGCCCAGCGCGGCCGCGCGTTCGCGCAGCGAGGCGATCCCGTACCCGGAGCCGTCCTGGCGCGGTTGGACTTCCTCGGGCGCGAAGCCCTGCCCGTCGTCGTACACGTCCAGGGTGACCTCCTCCCCCAGGTAGCCGAGCGTGACCACGGCGGTGCCCGCCCACGCGTGCGCGGCCACGTTGGCCAGGCTCGCCTGGGCGGCGCGCAGGAGCGCGACCTCGTATCCGGCGGGGAGTTCGGCGGGGGTCCCGTCGGTCCGGAACCGGCAGTCGATCCCCTCGGTGCGCCCCACGCGTTCGCACAGCCTTTCCAAGGCCTCGGGGAGGTTGGCCCCGGTGAGCGACGGCGGGGCGAGGTCCCGTACGAACCTTCGGGCCTCCGCGAGGTTCGTGGAGGCGCTCTCCCTGGCCTCGCCGATGCGGAGGGCGGCGCGGTCGGGGTCGTCCGGGAGGGCGCTCTCGGCGGAGCGCAGCAGGAGGACGATGCTGGACAGGCCCTGGGCGAGGGTGTCGTGGATCTCCCGTGCCAGGCGCTCGCGTTCGTCGAGGACACCCGTGCGGCGCTGGGACGCGGCGAGTTCGTCGCGGGTGCGGGTGAGGGTGTCGATGAGTTCCCGGCGCCGCTCGCTCTCCCGGTGCAGGGCCATGTACCCGGCGGCGATCGCCACCGCGGTCACCGCGCCGAGGACCGGGCCGAGGACCATCCCGGCGGTGAGGTCCCCGCTGTGCAGCACCTGGCCGAGGACCACCGAGGCGGTGATGACCACGACCGCCAACACCGAGTGGATGCCGCGCAACAGGTGCAGGTGGAGGAAGAACAGCGGGAAGGCCAGCCACACGAAGTCCGGACCCGCCCAGGCCAGCAGGGCCCACAGCAGGGTGACGGCCGCGAGCCACACCAGGGAGCGGGTGCGGTGCACGTCGTGCCGGGCGGCCATGGCCCCCGCGCAGTACACCGCCCCGAGCAGGACCGCCACGCACACGACCGTCCAGTACACCCAGTGCGGGTGGGCGGTGTCCGTGCCGGGCGGGGTGGCCATGTACCGGGCGGTGCCGACCACGAGCAGGAAGAGGAAGGAGGCGTGCAGGAGCAGCCTGAGCACCTGGAGCACCGTCGTCACCCCGGGCAGTTCGGGCGCCCACCCTCCGCTGTACCGCATCAGTGCAGCGTACGACGGGGATGGCCGCCGGTACATCCATCGTTCGGTTGAGTCCTTTCTCCACCCCGGCCCTCTCGGGAAGGCTCCGTTCGCCCGATGCCGATGATCTTGGATCTGGCGAGGCTGGAAGCACTGAAGCATTCCCTCTCCCGGAAGGAGGGCCGCCGTGTTCGTCGCCCTTCGTGACATCCGCTTCGCCAAGGGGCGGTTCGCGCTGATGGGCTCGGTCGTCGCCCTGATCACCCTGCTGATCGTCCTGTTGTCGGGGCTCACAGCGGGGCTGGCCGACCAGTCCACCTCAGCGGTCAGGAACCTGGCCGCCACCCACATCGCCTTCGGGACGTCCGGTGACGGCGCCCCCGAGGAGTCCTACGCGGACAGCACCGTCACCCGTGAACAGCTCGACACCTGGTCCGGCACCGAAGGTGTGGACTGGGCGGAGCCGGTCGGTATCACCCAGAGCCGGGTGGAGCTGGACGACGGCAACGGCACCGCGGCCGCGCTGTTCGGTGTGGCGGCCGGCGGCCCGTTGGCGCCCGAAGGCCTGGGCACCGGCGACGGAGCGGTCGTGAGCGAGGAGATCGCCGAGGAGTTCGGCATCTCCGAGGGCGACGGCCTCACCGTCGCCGGGACCGACATGGTGGTCGACGCGGTCGCACCCACCGAGCACTACAGCCACGCCCCCGCGGTGTGGACCGACATCGGGGTCTGGCAGGACATCGACCCGCGGGTGCGCCACGCCGAGGGCGATGACGCACCGGTCGCCAACGTGGTCGCCTCGGAGGTCAGCCTCGAAGAGGCGGCGGGCGCGGCCGACGACGAGGCGGGCACCGTTTCGGCCACCCTGTCCGCCAGCCTCCAGGCGATCAGTTCGTTCTCCTCGGAGAACGGATCGCTGATGACCATGCAGGGCTTCCTGTACGCAATCTCCGCCCTGGTCATCGGTGCCTTCCTGACCGTGTGGACGATCCAGCGCAGCGGGGACATCGCGATCCTCAAGGCGCTCGGCGGCTCCACCCGCTACCTACTGCGCGATGCCCTGGCCCAGGCCCTGATCGTGATGCTCGTCGGCACCGCGGTCGGCGGCGCCGCGGGAGTGGGGCTGGGCGCCCTCGCCGGGTCCGTCCTGCCGTTCTCCCTGACCGCGGCCACCACGCTCGGCCCGGTCGCCGCCATGGTCGTGCTGGGCATGCTCGGCGCGGTCCTGGCCGTACGCCGCATCACCTCCGTTGACCCGCTGACCGCCCTGGGAGGCGTCCGATGAGCCTGGAACTGCACAACGCGACCCTCACCTACCCCGACGGCGACGGGGTGGTGAAGGCCCTGGACCGGGTGTCGGTCCGGGTGGGCCCCGGTGAGCTGGCGGCCGTGGTCGGCCCGTCCGGCTCGGGCAAGTCCAGCCTGCTGGCGGTGGCCGCCACCCTGATCCGGCCGGACTCCGGCACGCTGCGCGTCGGCGGACAGGACACGCTGGGCCTCCGGCCCCGTGAACTGTCCGAGCTCCGCCTGACCGAGGTGGGCATCGTCTTCCAGCAGCCGAACCTGATCGGTTCGCTCACCGCCGTGGAGCAGCTGATGGTCACCGAGCACATGCGCGCCCGCCCCCTCCGGAAGGCCCGCACTTCGGCACTGGAGACCCTGGCGGCGGTGGGGCTGTCCGGCAAGGAGCACCGGCGCCCGCACCAGCTCTCCGGGGGCGAGCGCCAGCGGGTGAACATCGCCCGTGCCCTGTCCGGCCGACCGAGCGCGCTGCTGGTGGACGAACCGACGGCGGCGCTGGACCACGACCGGGGCGCACAGATCGTGGACCTGCTGAGCGAGGCGACGAGGACGTTCGACGTGGCGACACTGATGGTTACCCACGACACCGAGTACCTCGGTGCGGCCAAGCAGGTGTTGGAGATGCGGGACGGCTGCCTAAGCTGAGGGCCAGCCGAGAGCCCTGGAGCGGTCGCATGCGCCTGTCAGCCCGGCGGGGACCGAAGGTCCCCGCACGCAACGCCCCGGTCTCCGTCCTCGCCCTTCTGGCGGTGGTCGCGGTGGTCGCCGCGACCGGTGGGGGCGGGTCCGGCCGGGCCCGCCGCTCGGAAGTGCGGGACGAGGAGCAGGAGGAGCGGTCCGAGGGACCGGAACCGGAGGCCGAGCAGCCCGAGGTGCCCCGGGACAGGCCGGGCGCCCGCCTCCGGGGCGGCCGGAACCGTTCCCACCTGTCCTTCCCGGACGGGAAGCGGCCACCGGACACGCCTTGAGAGCCTGCTAGCCCTGCTGACAGGGAGGGTGTTGGGTTCTCCTGCCCCAAGGATGTGCCTCTGTCTACGCAGGTGCGAGGGGTCTACGCGGGTGCGGGTTTCCCCTTTTTCCGCGCGGAAACCCAGGCCGGTGATCACTTTCCGCCCGGCCTGCCATGGGCAGCCACCCGCACCCACGGGGACAGCGTCACACCCCGAAAGCAGGGGAGCTCAACCCTTGGTCGACACGCGCTAAGGGACCTGGTACTGGGAGTCCCGGGCGTCGGTGACGGCCATGTGGCCCGGGGCGTGGCCGATGGCGAAGGCGGGGGCGGAGGCCATTACCGCGGCCTGCGGGGTGACACCGCAGGCCCAGAACACCGGGACCTCGCCGTCGCGGACCTCCACCGGGTCGCCGTAGTCGGGCCGGTCCAGGTCCTTGACGCCCAGCGCCGCCGGGTCGCCCACGTGGACCGGTGCCCCGTGGACCGCCGGGTAGCGGGACGTGACGCGGACGGCGTCGGCGACCCGGTCGGCGGGGACCGGGCGCATGGACACCACGAGCGGGCCGGAGAACCGCCCGGCCGGGCGGCAGGCCCGGTTGGTCTCGTACATCGCGGCGTTCGTCCCCGCCTCGATGTGGCGGACCGGTACGCCCGCCTCCAGCAGCGGGGCCTCGAAGGTGAAGCTGCACCCGATGAGGAAGCCCACCAGGTCGTCCCGCCACAGGTCGGTGACGTCCGCGCGCTCCTCGGTGAACTCCCCGTCCCGGTACACCCGGTAGGCGGGCAGGTCCGTGCGCAGGTCGCCGTCGAAGACGGGCGCGGACACCTCACCCGGCTCGGTCACGTCCAGCACCGGGCAGGCCTTGGGGTTGCGCTGGGCGAACAGCAGGAAGTCGAACGCGAGGTCGTGCGGAAGCGCGATCAGGTTGGCCTGTGCGTACCCGGCGCTGTACCCGGAGGTGGGCACGCGCAGTCCGGCGCGGAACAGCGCGCGGGCCTCGTGGGGTGTGAGTCCGGCGGGGTCCTCGGGGTGCATCGGGGCTTCTCCGGTCATCGGGTTCCTCCAGTCACCAGGTTCCTTCACTCACGGCACGCCTCACAGCGCGCCTCACGGCACGAAACGGATGCGGGTCCCCGGGCGGGCCTGGGCCGCCTTGGGCAGGTCGGCGGAGCGCACCACCGCGATCACCGGGTAGCCGCCGGTCACCGGGTGGTCGGCCAGGAACAGGACGGGTTCGCCGCCCGGCGGGACCTGGAGCGACCCGGCGACCATGCCCTCGCTGGGGAGCTCGCCGTCGCGGGCGCGGTCCAGGGCCGGTCCGGCCAGCCGGGCGCCCACTCGGTCGCTGCGGGAGGTCACCTCGTAGGCGCCGGAGAGCAGGGCGGCGATCGCCTCGTCGGTGAACCAGTCCTCGCGCGGGCCGAGCTCCACCCGCAGCGCCACCTCGTCGCCGCCCACCGGCCGCGCGGGGGCGTGGTCCAGGTGCGGGAACGCCTCGGGCGGCGGACCGACCGGCAGCAGGTCGCCCGGGCCGGGGATGTCGGGTCCGAGCCCGGCGAGCACGTCGGTGCTGCGCGAGCCCAGCACGGGAGGCACCGCCACTCCCCCGCGTACGGCCAGGTAGGAGCGCAGTCCGCGGGCGGGGACGCCCAGGGAGAGTTCGGCGCCGTCGGGCAGGTGCAGGACCTCGTTGGCGGACGCGCCGCGCCCGTCCACCCGGACCGGTGCCTCGGCGCCGGTCACCGCGACCGTGACCGGGCCGCGTGCCCGGACCCGGAGCCCGCCGAGCGTGGCCTCCAGTGCGGCGGCCCCCGGCGGGTTGGCGAGGAGCCGGTTGGCGAGCGCGTAGGAGTGGGCGTCGGCGGCGCCGGAGCGGCCCACCCCCAGGGCGGAGTGTCCGAAGCGGCCCGCGTCCTGCACCGTGGTCATCGGCCCGGTCGCCACGATCTCCAGGGCGCTCTTGGTCTCGTCGTTCACGCGACCTCCTCGAAGCGCACGCGGACCCCCGGGCGCAGGATGCCGGGCGGGTCGCGCTCCAGGTCCCAGGTGACGGCGTCGGTGCGGCCGAGCAGCTGCCACCCGCCGGGCGAACTGCGCGGGTAGACCCCGGTGAACTCGCCGGCGAGCGCCACGGATCCCTTGGGTACCCGGGTGCGGGCCTCGCCGCGGCGGGGCACGTGCAGGCGGGGGTCGTCGCAGACCATGTAGCCGAAGCCGGGAGCGAACCCGCAGAACGCGACCGTCCAGGTGGCCGACGTGTGTGCGCGCACGACCTCGCTCGGGCTCAGGCCGGTGAGTGCGGCGATGTCGTCGAGGTCCTCCCCGTCGTAGTGCACGGGGATGGTGACCGTCTCCCCCGCCGCCTGACCGGACTCGGCGGTCAGCGGGAGTCCGGTGACGGCGGCGGCGACCCCCGCCGGGTCGGTTCCGGGCTCGAGCCGCAGCAGGACGGTGCGTGCGGCCGGGACGACGTCGGTGACGCCGGGCAGGGGTCGCGCCTCGAGGGCGGTGCCCAGGGCGATGACCTGGGCGAGGTCGGCGACCTCCACCAGAACCCCGGTGTCTGCGCACTTCAGGACGCGCACGGACGGCTCCAAATCAGGACGGCGGTGGTCTCTCGGGGACGGTCAGGTTAGGGACGGTCAGGCTCTCAGGGACGGACAGGGTTTCAGGGGCGTTCAGGGTTTCAGGGGCGTTCAGGGTTTCAGGGGCGTTCAGGGTCTCAGCGACATACAGGGCCTCAGGGCAGGACGGAGGGGGCCGTGGTGAACGGGGCGATGGTGACGCCCTCGGTGCGCAGCCGGTCCGCCACGGCGCGGGCGATGCCCACCGCACCGGGGCTGTCGCCGTGCACGCACAGGGAGTCGGCCTCGACGACGATCTCGGTGCCGTCGATGGCCTCGATGGGCTCGCCGTGGGCGATGCGCAGGCAGCGCGCGGCGATGGCTTCGGGGTCGTGCAGCACGGAGCCGGGTTCCCGGCGCGGGACGAGGGTGCCCTGGGGCGTGTAGGCGCGGTCGGCGAAGGCCTCCCGGTAGGTGCGCAGGCCCGCCTTCTCGGCCCGGTCCAGGAAGCGCGATCCGGGCAGGCCGAGGACCGGCAGGTCCGGGTCGAAGGCGCGGACCGCCTCGACGACCGCGGCGGCCTGCTCGTCGTGGTGGACGATCGCGTTGTACAGGGCGCCGTGCGGTTTGACGTAGCGGACGCGGTCGTCGGCCAGCGCGGTGAAGGCGGACAGCGCGCCGAGCTGGTAGAGGACCTCGTCGGTGAGTTCGGCGGGCGGGACGTCGACGAAACGGCGGCCGAAGCCGGCGAGGTCGCGGTAGGCCACGTGGCCGCCGACGGCAACCCCGCGCGCGGCGGCCTCCGCGGTGGTGCGGCGCAGCACCGAAGGGTCGCCCGCGTGGAAGCCGCAGGCGACGTTGGCGCTGGTCACGGTGGAGAGCAGGGCCTGATCGTCCCCGAGTTCCCAGCGGCCGAAGCTCTCGCCGAGGTCGGAGTTGAGGTCGATACGCACGTCATCCTCCAAAGTTCTCTTACCCGTGGTGGTACCACCACGCTGTCACTGCCAAGGCTGGTCACTGCCGGAGGCTGTCACACCCAAGGGCCGTCACTGCCAGAGCTCGGCGATGCCGCCGAGGGAACTGACCGCCATGTAGACGGTGAGGGCCCACGCCGCGACGCCCACCCCGAGCAGCCAGCGCGGGTAGCGGTAGCCGTTGAGCAACGTTGCGGAGTGGCGGGCGGCCACCCACAGGAGCAGGCCCAGCCCGACCGGGAGGATCACACCGTTGAGCGCGCCGGCCAGGACCAGCAGCGTTACCGGTGCCTGTCCGGAGACCAGGTAGATGGCCAGGGAGATCCCGATGAATCCGGTGACGAGCTTGCCCTTGTGGCGCTCCAGCCACGGGGAGAACGTGGTGACGAAGGAGACGGAGGTGTAGGAAGCGCCGATCACGGAGCTGACGGCCGCCGCCCACATGATCATGCCGAACAGGCGCATCCCGACCTCTCCGGCGGCCTGGTAGAAGGCCTCGGCCGACGGGTTGGGAGAGTCCATGATGGCGACCCCGCCCGTCACCACACCCAGGATGGCGAGGAAGAGGAGCACCCGCATGATTCCGGTGATGATGATGCCGGTGACCGAGGTCTGGGTGATGGCGGCGATGTTCTCGCGGCCGCCCTTGCCTCTCTCGATGAGGCGGTGGGCGCCCGCGTAGCTGATGTAGCCGCCCACGGTTCCGCCGATGATGGTGATGGTGGCGAGGAACAGGTCGCTGCTGGCGGCCTCGGGGAGTACGGACTGGCGCATGGCCTCGCCCACGGGCGGGTTGGACACCACGGCCACGTAGGAGGTGAGGCCGATCATGAGCAGGCCGAGGACGACCAGGACGCGGTCCAGGGCTACACCGAGCTTCTTGACGGCCAGGATGACGATCGCTGTCGCGGCCGAGATGACCGCGCCGATCCGCGGGTCGAGACCGATCATGGCGTCGAGGCCGAGGCCGGTTCCGGCGATGTTGCCGATGTTGAAGACCAGGCCGCCGAAGACGATCAACACGGCGAGCAGGTAGCCGGCGCCGGGTAGGACCTTGTTGGCCAGGTCCTGGGCACGCATGTTGGAGACGCCGATGACCCGCCAGATGTTCAGCTGGACGGCGATGTCGACCAGGATCGACACGACGATCGCGCAGGCGAACGCGGCACCGAGTTGGGCGGTGAATTCCGTGGTCTGGGTGATGAACCCGGGGCCGATGGCGCTGGTGGCCATCAGGAACATGGCGCCGAGCAGGCTGCTGCTCAGGGCGACGCGGCCGAAGCGGGGGCGCACCGGTGCCGACGCTGGGGGGTTGTCTCCCATGGCTGGTTCTCCAGGGGTGCGGGGTTGTGTGACTCCAACCTCATCGTTGGATTGTTGAACAATACTTCAATCATGGAGGCTTGGTAAGGGGCGGGTCAGTAAAATCCCCGGCACTCCGGTACGTAACATTGGGGGGACCGACCCGCCTGGCGTGGGCATGCGAGAGGCACTGGTGCGGGCATGCGAGAGGCACCTGGAGGAGCTCACTTGACGGCGACCGAGGACCACATCGACCGGCTGCCCGCGCCCGCCCTGGCGCGTCCCGCCAGCCAGGCCGAGCGCGTCGCCGACATGCTCCGCGCCTTCGTCATCGACGGTGAGCTCGCACCCGGGGTGCGCCTCTCCGAGGAGAAGCTCAGCCGCAAGTACGAGGTCTCCCGGAACACGCTGCGCGAGGCCTTCCGGCTGCTCAGCCGCGAGCGCATACTGGTGCACCACATGCACCGGGGTGTGTTCGTCAGCCGCCCCACCAGCGAGGACGTCCTCGACCTGTTCAAGGCGCGCAGGGCGCTGGAACTTCCCGCCGTGCGCGGAGCCGCCGAAGCACCGGAGGACCTGGTCCGGGCCGTGGGCGCCGCCGTCGACGAGGGTGAAGCAGCCCGCGCCCAGGAGGACTGGTGGGGGATGGGCAGCGCGAACATGCACTTCCACGAGGCGCTCGCCGCGCTGGGGGGCAGCGCGCGGATCAACGAGTTCATGCGGCAGGTCCTCGCCGAGACCCGGCTCGTGTTCCACGTGATGGCCGCGCCCCGCGAGTTCCACGACCCCTACCTCCAGTGGAACCGGCGCATCCACCTCGCCCTGGAGCGCGGGGACGCGGCCACCGCGTTCGGGGAGCTCACCGAGTACCTGGACACCTCGGAGCACCAGCTGACCACCGCGTGCACCGAGATCGAGAGCGGCACCCGGGCCTGAGGGTGCGGGCGGGGGCCTGAGGGAGCGGCCCTGAGCCGGGACCTGGCCGACCGCGGTCGGCCGGAGTCGGCTGGTTTACGGTCCGGCGGTGGTTCTTCTCCGCGGTCGGAGCGAGTGCGGGTTCAAGTCCCGTCACTCACCCCAGAGGTGAAAGCCCCTGACCAGCGCGAAAGCGCAGTGGTCAGGGGCTTTTGCGTTGCCGGAGGTGCACCGGAGGGTGCACGGAACCCACAACCCGGGCCGGTGAGTGTGCACCACCCATCCCGTCACTCACCGATGTCGCGGGGGTGCACGCCCGTGCACCCCGGCCCAGACCCGCCCCGCAACCACACAGACCCGCCGCATACGCGCATTGGTACATCCGTCGGACACCCGCCCTGGCCTGCGCAAAGATCTTCCAGGACCTTCGCGGATTCCCTTCGCTTTCGCCCGCACCCAAGCGATGGTCCACCCATGGCAACCATCAACCAGCGCACCCTGGCCGACGGACGCGCCCGCTATTGGGTCAAATGGCGGCTGGGCGGCACCCGTGGCGGTGCGCCCCAGTCCGAACCCTTCGGCACCCGCGCCGACGCGCACACCTTCAAACTCCACGTCGAAGCCGCCGGACACCACTGGCCAGAGAACTGGATACCCCGCCGGGGCTGGGCCGAGGGGTGGGTCCCCGGCCACGGCTGGATCAAGGTCGAGGAAGAGGAGGGGCCCGAAGCCGAACCGGTGCTGTTCGCCGACTTCGCCCGCGAGCTCATCGACTCCATGACCGGCATCGAGGAACGCACCCGCGCCGACTACCACCGCGAACTCGAACTCCACCTGATCCCGCACTTCGGACAGGTCAACCTGCGCGACGTCACCCAGCTCAAACCCAAGGACGTCCGCGCCTGGGTCAACCAGCTACGCACCGGCACCCCCGATCCCAAGGCCTCCTACCGCACCCCCAACCCCAGCCGGGGCCGCCAGAAGGAACCCGGGTGGCTGCGCAAACCCCTCTCAGCCAAGTTCATCCACAACCTGCACGGGCTGCTCTTCTCCATCTGCGAGGCCGCCGTACGTGAGGACCCGCCCATCCGGCCCTCCAACCCCGCCGCCCGCACCCGACTGCCCCGCGCCGATCACGAGGCCGACACCGAGATGTGCTTCTTGACCCGCGAGGAGTTCACCCTGCTCCGGGACTCGATGCACCCCGACGTACGCGACATGGTCGAGGTATTCGTACGCACCGGCATGCGCTACAGCGAACTGGTTGCCCTGCAGGTCCGCGACGTCAGCTTCACCCCGACCATCGACCACGAGGGACAGCATCAGGTGCGCGGGCACCTGGACGTGCGCCGGGCCTGGAAGCGCGGACCGAACAACACCTTCCACCTGGGAGCGCCCAAGACCCGCAGCTCCCGGCGGCGCCTGCCGCTCTCACCCCGCACCATCGACCTGCTACGCCCCAGGCTGGAGGGTAAGAAGCCCGAGGAGTTCGTCTTCACCACCGACCAGGGGTCCTGGTGGCGGCACTCCTCCTTCTACGGCCGCCGCTGGGCACCCGGCGTCAAGGAGGCCCAACGGCGCGGGCTGGGCAAGAAGCCGCGCATCCACGACCTGCGCCACACCCACGTAGCGTGGCTGATCGAGAAGGACGTGCACATGTTCAAGATCCAGCGCCGTCTGGGGCACACCTCGATCACCACGACCATGGACCGCTACGGGCACCTGGTCACCGACATCGACGACACCATGATCGAGGCCATCGACGGTCCGCCCACTCCCCCGAGGCCGCGCACCGACCCCGGCGGTGAGCAGCGCCTGCGCCTGATCTCCTAAAGCCCAAGGGCAGGAACGCCCGGGGCCGGTGGCACGGGTCAGCATCCGCACCACCGGCCCCGTTGTCGGCTCCCTCACTACCCGGGTTGCCTCCAACGGTGGGCCATGCGCCTGGTGGTGAGGGCGTGCTGGGCCGCCCCGTCCACGATCGCTTCCAGGTCGCTCGCGCTGAAGCGCACGTGCTTGCCGAGCCTGCGGTGCGCGACCCTGCGCAACCGCACCCGTTCCCGGAGCCAGGACTCGGGCACCGCCAGCACCCGCGCCGCCTCAGGGATCGTCAACAACCGCTCCGGCCGGGCACCTTCCGTTGTCCCCTCACGCCGCTCGGTTTCGCCCACGCGTGCCCCCTTCGCGCTCTACCCGCACCGCGACCCGGTAGCGGCGGCGCTCCTCCTCCGAAGCACCGCCCCACACCCCGTACTGCTCGTCCCGGCGCATCGCCTCGGCCAGACAGTTGAGCTGCACCGGGCACACCCGGCACACCCGTTTGGCCGCACGCACCGAACCGCCCTGGGACGGGAACCACAGATCCGGATCCCGGCCCCGACAGGCCGCGTACCCCCACCAGCCCCCGGCGGCCCCGCCATCGGGCGCCGTGGGGCCGTCAGCGCGCCGGTGGGCCCCTGACGGCCCGCCCGCGCCCGGTGGGCGCGGCACCGGTTTCCGGCCCGCCACGCCGCGCACCGGCCCCGGCCCGTCCGAGCGCGGCGCGCGAGGCCCGTCCGCCCCGTGTGTGGGTTCGTCATCCATGGGCGCCGCCTTTCGCGCGGCCGGGCTCGGGCATCGCTGACCTCGCTTCGCGCAGCCCGGCCGGCCTCATCATCGGCGCAGTCATGGTCGTCAGGGCAGAAGTAGAGCAAGGCTGATCTGATGACGGCTGGGTTGGCGGGGAGGGTTTCCGGCAGGCTGAGAGGCCTGCCGGGTGAGGGTGTGCGGGGGCGTTCACGCCCCCGCACACCCGGGCCGCCGCCCGCCCTACGTGATGGAAACCGCCTACTGGGGTAAAAAGCCGGGGCGACCGCTGGACCACCCCAAATCCCGTCTGACCTGCCGTGAGTCCAGACTCAGGGGTGGTCCACCCAAGGCGGGTCCCCCACCCGGCCCACCGGTCGGAGCAACGGCGGGACAACGGGGCGGACCTCCCATTGGCCCACTGGTTCACTGCCCGATCCGCGCCCATCAGTCTTCCTCCTTCGCCTTGCGCCACGGGTGGAGAAAGGCGATGTCGAGCAGACTCAGCGGCCGCGGATCGGTGGCCGAACGCCACACCCTACGTCCGGCTCCCAACGACGCCATCCGGTGGTGGGTGCTCAGGTACACCCCCACCTGCTTCGAACAGTGCTGGGCCAGCTTCTTCGCGGCGTTGGCCTCGCGCTCTTCGGAGTGCACCAGGAACAGCACTACCGAGGGCAGCCTGCTCGTCTCGGCCAGACGCGCGTAGCCGTGCATCTTCATAGCGAGCTGGGTCAGCGACTCCGAACCGGTGTCGTACTCCACAAACGCCCACAGTCTTTTCCCGCTCTGGTACCAGAACAACAACCCGTCGGGGCGGATATGACGTCCGTATTCGCGTTCGCAGCCGCGCTCGCCCCGCCAACCGCGGACCTCGGCACCCACCTGCCGTGCGCCCTTGAGGAACTCCACCCGCGACTGCGCCAGCCCCAGGATGTGGTCCAACTTGGCGGAGAAGGCCACCGCCAGAGCCCGGTCTCCACGGAAGTTGAGCGCGTCCGGTTCCTTGCCCTGGTGCAAAGCA
This sequence comes from Nocardiopsis oceani, assembly GCF_054777395.1. Lineage (NCBI taxonomy): Bacteria > Bacillati > Actinomycetota > Actinomycetes > Streptosporangiales > Nocardiopsidaceae > Nocardiopsis > Nocardiopsis oceani. Next base: position 110,515 of record NZ_BAAHAR010000018.1, on the reverse strand, counting down.
ACCAAGACCGCACCGGTCGGCGACAGAATCCAGTAGTCGGGTGCGTTGCGGTCGTGGGCATGGCGGCGAAAGCGGTTGACCACCCCGTACCGGTGGAGGCTGAGCATCCGGCTGCGGGCACGCCGCGCGCCCGCGTCGGGGAAGTAGATCTGGTGCAAGTGGTGAGTGGTCAGCACTCGGTGCTCCCACAACCCGACGAGAATCCGCCTGTCCCGGTCAGTGATCCGGGGAAGCAGTCGCGCAAGGGTCTGTTCGTACTCGTTCACGGGCACCCTCCCAGGTGACGGCTGTTTCGCCCTTCACTGAGTAAGAAGCACGCCCGCACCCCGGGATTCGACACCCCGCACGAAGATTCCCCGAACCGGCCACACCCGCGCCCGGAGTTGAAGGCCGCTGCGAGCGGCTCGTCACACCTTCAGGCCTAGCTCAGAAGGGGCTCACACCTGCCTCACCACGGCGCGGGCCGACGCTAGAACTCCCACCACGCAAAGCAATCGGGACGGTGCCACCTACGGCACCGCCCCGAGAGCGAGAGTGTGCGCTCAGGTGGTCAGACTCAACCAGGTGCGGACCGCGGCGGCCAGGTCGTCGAACTCCCCCGGCCCCTCCCCCACCGAGGTGCGCGCCCTGCTGGCGCGAGCCCGCTCCGAATCGTGGAACAGGTACAGGCGCACCCCGCGAACCCCGTCATCGTCCATACACCACCCCTGCTCCGAAGGGTGTGGCCGTCGAGGTGGCGGAACCCGCACCGACCCCGGCTCAGGCTCGGGTTCCCCCTCCGCGGAAGCGAGTTCGGCTACCGTCCTGCTCCGCGTCGTGGCAGAGGCGGCGAGCAGGACCTTGGGGGTCGCGCGGCGTTCCAGGGCCAACCGGCCTTCGCGCCGGGGACGGTCGCTGTTGCGGCGCGGTGCGACTTCGAGCGGGCTGCGCAGCACAGCGGCCAGGACCGCGCCGAACAGCCACCGCACGCGCTGTCCCCAGCCCCGTACGGGTTTGCGGTGCCTACCAGTAGGCTTCTCCACGGACCTCCTCCTGCTTTCTCAGGTGGGGATGTCAGCCCCGGCCCGGTGTTCGCCGCACCGTGTCGGGGCGCCTCCACTTCTGGTCGTTCTTCGTTCTTCGGCATGAACAGGTGTCTCTGGCCCCGAGCTGCACGCCGCCCAGGGCTGCGCTTCCCACCCACGCCAGGCAGGGCCCAGGGCCCTGGATTCCCCACTGAACACGCCGTTCCAGCGAGGGGTTGTCGATGTTCGCTTGGGTGAGCAAGGTGCTTCAACCCCGACCGACCACAAACCGGTCGCGGAGTCTCACGCGGCCATCCGCGTACGCCCGGAACGGTCGAAAGCGGCACGAACGGTCAGCCCGCCGCCCGGCTCCCGGGTGAAGTCCCAGTACAGGGCCATCGCGTCCACCATGGCAAGCCCGTATCCGCCTTCGGCGAGCAGTACCGAAGGTCCGCACTCCCCCGGCACCGGGCGCGCCTCGGGCACAGTCGCCTCCTGCCCAATGCGGGGGCCGTCGTCGGTCACGCGGAGCAGGAACAGCCTTCGCCGCCGTTCGATCTCGATGCGCACGCGACCTCCGGGCAGCCCCGAGGCGGTGTGCTTCAACGCGTTGGTGTGCAGCTCAGAGAGCGAGACCAGCAGCGGGTCCGCACAGGGTGGGGGTGTGTCAAGTTAAGGGTGTAACTATTTTTCCTGGTCAGCGGCGTGTCGGGGTCAGCCGGCCAGTTCCGGGCGGACCTGAACGACTACGTCACCAAGTACGCCTTCCTGGCCCAGGTGATGCGCTACCCCGACGCCGAACTGGAGCGCCTGTACCTTTACGGGCGCTTCCTGCTGCGGAAGCTGCCCGCGCGCAAGGACGGCGGGGTGGACCTCGGGGACGTCGACCTCAGCCACCTGAAGCTGTTCCGCAAGGCCGAGGACGACCTACGGCTGCAGGCGGAGGGCGACCAGGAGCTGCCCGGCTTCTCCGACGGCGCGGGCGGGTCAAACGAGGGGAGGAAGGAACTGCTGTCGGAGATCATCGAGGTCTTCAACGAGCACTTCGGCCACAACCTCAACGCGGCTGACAAGCTCATGGTGGAGGAACGGTTCCAGTCGGTCGTGGACCAACCCGACCTGGAGATGGCCGCCGTCAACAACGACGAGGGCGCCTTCCGGCACGCCTTCGAACCCGCCATGAAGGAGGCCGTGATGGAGCGGTACGAGAGCGGGGTCGAGTTCACCGAGCGCTACTTCGGTGAGCAGGACTTCCAGAGCTCCATCAACCGGGCCATGAGCCGGGTTGCTTATCGGCTGCTGCGCCAGCGCAACGGCCTCAGCACCGTCTGACAGCTGGCCGCCTGATCCGCGAAGCGCTCGGCCCCGCCCGCTGACTCACAGCGTGCGGGGCCGAACGGATCAACCAGAGGAGGGTGGCTAGCGAGGGTTGTCCTTGGCAGTGCCGAGGAAGGCCTGCCACTCATCGGCGCCGAAGAAGAGTGCGCCCAGCTCCCGGTGCTTGGTGTCGCGGACGGCTCTTCCCCGTCCAAGGTCGGCTACCTCAACGCAGTGGCTCTCGGTAGCGCTGTAGGAAGACTTGCGAAACTCCATGTCAGGCTTCTTCCAAGATCTTCTTGAGTGTCTTGATCGATTCGCTCTCACTCAGGGCTGAACGCATCAAGGACGCAAGTACTTGCCGGTAGTCATCGATTTCATCGGTTTTCTCCAAGAACGTGCCTCCGGTGCGCCCTTCTAGGTAGACGAGTGAGGGGTCGGATTCGTCGGCATAGTCCAGGATGACAAAGCCCGATCCCATGGACGCATGCAGCCCAGCGCTGAGCGGCAGCACTTGCAGCGTGACTCGGTTGACCCCTTCTCCCAGGCCGATGAGGTGTGTGATCTGCTTCCTTGCCACCTCTGGGGAGTGGGCTGCCCGGAGGAGTGCGCACTCGTCCACGATGGCCAAGAGGTTCAGGTCTTCGTGCAGGAGCTTTTGGCGCTCAAGGCGAGCAGTGACAACCCGGTCGATGTCCGCATCGGTGACTGCCCCGCTCGCCCGCGCGGACACCGCCGCATAGTCAGCGGTCTGCAGTAGGCCGGGGACGGTAGCTGGCTGGTAGACGCTGATGGTGGCGGCCTCAGCTTCGAACCCGAGGTAGTCCGCGTCGAGGACGTTATTGTAGCTGTGCCACCAGCCTTTCTCTCTGGCCTGCCGCCCCAGGGCAAGGATGGCATCGACCCTCTTCGTGTCCTCGATCCCGTAGAGGCGCATGAGGTCCCTGAGCGCGCTGGGGTCGGTTCTGTGTCTTCCGCTTTCGAGGTGGTTGATCCGCCCGGAAGCCCAGCCGAGTTCTCGCGTGACCTGCGCGGTTGACATCCCTACGGCTTCGCGCAGCCTGCGGAGCTCGCGGGCCAGGCGCCGACGGCGCACAGTCGGTGAGGACCTTTTGACCATGGTGGAGATGCTAGCGGCTGACGAACCAGACATACTCATCAATTTAGGTCCTCCACTTGATCTTATCAATTGATGAGTCCATTCTAGTGTTCGTAGGGCAGAAGGCGGCACAGCTCTGGAGGCGCCGAAGTCCACACACGTGCAAGCGCGGTGTGGAACCGAGGCAACGCAGGATGCGCCGATTCGGCCTGGTCACCGGGGAGAGCGCCAGCTCGCCGCCGGGATAGCCGCTCACCAAGTGGCGGCCACATGAAAGCGGGCTCTGGGAGCGATAGCCGCGCCCCCAGAGCCCTGAGACAACACCAGACCCCTGCTCGAAGGAGCTGTGCGTCATGACCATTGTGCCCCGTCCCCGCGTGCCCTTCCACACGCCCACCCCGGGCTTCGAGGGGCGGCGCTGGCCCTCCCGCGTCTACCCCGGCGACCTCTCCCAGGCCGCCTGGGTACGCGAGGACCTGCGCGCCGACCTGTTCCGCCTGGAAAACCTCTGCCCCGACCTCGCCGAGACCGTCACCCTCTGCGCCAGCGAGATGTTCGCGAACTCCGCCGACCACTCCCGCTCCGGCCAGCCGGGCGGCCGCGTCATCCGGACCCTGGCCATGCCCACCCTCCACACCCTGCACCTGTCGGTCGTCGACGACGGCGCCCGGGACGACGCCCCCACCCGCCCGGAGATCCCGCGCCAGCGCACCGTGACCGAGTGGGAGGAGGCCGAACGCGGCCGGGGCCTGCTCATCGTCGACGCCCTCGCCGCCCGGTGGGGCAGCCGGGCGGTGGTCGACCTCCCGTTCTGCGGCGGCCTGGGCACCGCCGTATGGGCCGAGTTCACCCTGCCCGCCGTGGCCGCGCCCGCCGACAGGGAGGGTGCGCGATGACCGCCGAACCCGTCTCCGCCGGGGTCCGCGCGGTCTTGGACGCACCCCGGGGACGGCGCTTCCCGCGCCCCGGCACCCCGCCGTCCTCCACCCGGGAACAGCGCCTGCTGGCCCAGATGGCCGACAACCCCCGGGTGGCCCACCGCCAGGCCCACGGCACACTGCCCGCCTGGATGCACACCCACGCCGCCCGGCTGGCCGAACGCGACAACCAGCCCTTCAAAGAACAGCGCCGACCCCCGCCACCACCGCAGCCCCCACCGGTACCCCCGGTTCCGCCTCCCCGGCCCGCCCCCGACGACGGACCGCCACTTCCCCGGCCCCGCCCGGTGCGCCCGCCACTACCGCGCCGCATCCGGCGCCCGGCCAGCCACCGCAAACCCCGCCGCCTGGGCCGCGCCGCCTGGCGCCTGACCGGCTACACCCTCGCCGCCCTCGCCGGAGCCCTGGCCCACCACCTCAGCGCCGGCCTGCTGTAACCACCCGCCCACGCCCCACCACCCGAAAGGCCGCGCCCGGCCCCACAGCCCGGCGCGGCCTCCTGCCTACTCCGCGCCCAACCGACCGTGCTCCTGTCCTCCTGGACCGAAGACACCGTGGTCAAGCTGCGCCACTTCTACAACCGGCACTTGACCAAACGCCTCATTGATGCACTGTGGGACGCCAAACACCCCGTGCTCTTCCATTACAGCCCGGATTCCCGGATGCTGGGCCGGGCACCGGCCGGTGTCCGGGAACTGCATTGAGGAATCCTAGAACGCAGTGCGAAATGTAGTATGAGGACGGCGTCAGAAATCTTCCTTCATCGATCTCAAGGCGGCAGCCGGATGCGACGAACACGGTGGAGTGCCGAGAGCCCCAGCTCAGCGCCACCGTCCACGTCCGTGATGACGCCGCTCTCCATGCTCTTGCCGGGAACGGGAATCCATGCCTGCTGGGTGCTGCTCATGCCCTTTCAGGTCTCCTCCGGCCAGGACACGCCGAGAGACGTGTTGGTGCTCGCGACTGCCTACACCGGGCTGCTGTTCGTCATCACACTGGCAGGACTGTTGGCGTTCGCCATCATGGGAATGGGAAAGGGAGAGAAGGCCGAATCCGCAGCCGTTGTCACGGCCTCGCTCACAGCTTCCGTTCCGTACTTCGGCATCCCCGCCTCCCTGCTCCTCACCGAACCGATCAGCCTCCCACTGCTGGTAACTCCCCTAGTCCTGGGCCTTTTCGGCTACTTTCTGCAATGGATCTCCATGAGGATCTTCATTGTCTTCCGTGTCCATGCGACGGTCAGAGTGCTCGCGGTGGTACTGCCCATCGCCTTGATCTGCCTCCAAGTGTTCTGGGCCTCTCAGACCTGATTGGCCCGTGTCCCGGCACCCGGGTTCTTCCGGCACAGCATGCAGTGATCCGGAACTACTGATCTCTGAAGGTGAGGCTTGGCGTTCGGCAATCCCTCGTGTCATGCCGCATGTCCGGTTGGGGACCATCGGGCCGCCTCCCCGACCCCGCGCCCCCGTAGGATCGCCACCGGAAGGACGCGACAGCCGCGCGGCCGGGCCGGGGAGGGCGACGGCCGCGCCCGAGGCGGAATGGGGCCCGGTGCACGCCACACCCGAGCGGATCGCCAACCGCTACGAGATCACCGATCCGATCAGCACCGGCGGGATGGGGCAGGTCTTCCGGGGCTACGACACCGTCCTCGACCGCCAGGTCGCAGTCAAGGTCATCCGGCCCGACCTGGTAGGCGAGACCGCCAAGTACGCGGAAATGGCCGGCCGCTTCCGGCGCGAGGCGCGCATCACCGCCCGTATCGAACACCCCAACGTGCCAGCGGTCTACGACGCGGCCGTAGACACCGACAAAGGGCTCCTCTACCTGGTCATGCAGCTCGTGCGCGGGGTCCCGCTGGGCGACGTCATCAACGAGCACGCCCCGGACCCGATGCCCGTCGCGGCGGCGGTCGCCGTGGCCGCGCAGATCTGCTCGGCGCTCTCCCACGCCCACGCCGTCCCCGTCGTGCACCGCGACCTCAAACCGGGCAACGTCATGGTCGCCGACGACGGAACGGTCAAGGTCCTGGACTTCGGCATCGCCGCCGTCCTGCGCACCGACACGACCCGGATCACCATGACCGGCAGCCAGCTGGGCACCTGCGCCTACATGCCCCCGGAACAAGTCCTGGCCGGAGGGGTCAACCCGCGCAGCGACCTCTATTCGCTGGGCTGCGTCCTCTACGAGACCCTCACCGGCCACAAGGTCTTCTCCTCCGGCCACACCCCCTTCGCCCTGCAGCGGGCGCACGTGGAAGAGCAGCCCCGTCCGCCGTCCAAGCACCGCCCCGACCTACCCCAGGACCTGGACCGGCTCGTCTTGGACCTGTTGGCCAAGGACCCCGAGGACCGGCCCGCCACCGCGCAGAACGTCTACGAACGGCTCGCTCCCCACCTGCCCCAGTCCGACCCCTCCGCCCCCGACAAGCCCCTGCCCCCCGGAGCACTGCCGGACCCCACCCGCCCCTACCGGCGCCCCATGGGGCCCCGGCCCCGGGCGGCAACCCCCGTACCGAACCGGACACTGCCGCCCACACTCGTCGAACCGACCGGCCAGGCGGTACCGGGACTGGCCCCCGGGGAGCTGGCCGAAGCGGACGGCCACGCCCAAGCGCTCCTCGACGAGGGCCGCTTCGCCCAGGCCGTGGGCGTCCTCGACGACGTCATCCAGCCCGCCGCGGCCGCGCTGGGCACCGAGTCGGCACAGGTCGTCGAGCTGCGCCTGCTGCGCGCCACCGCCCTGGTCCTCGGCGACGACGCTGGCCGGGCCCTGCCCGAACTGACCTCCCTCGCCGACGTTCTCGAACGGCAGGCTGGACCGGACGACGGACGCGCCCTCCTCTGCCGCCAGCAGGCCGCCTACTGCATGGCCCGGCTGGGCGAGACCACCCGCGCCCTGCGGGCGGCCGAGGACGTCCTCGGCAGGATCAGGGCGGCCCACGGGGAACACTCCGAGGACGTCCTGGACCTGCGTCGGGAGATGGCCATGTGGCGCCTGCGCTCGGGAGACGCCGAACGCGCCGCGGCGGAACTGCGGCCGCTCTACTCCGACCTGCGCGCCGCCTACGGACCGAACGCCCCCGAAACCCTCCAGGTAGCCGACCTCCTGGGAAGGCTGGGACCCGGCCGCGGCTGAACCCGGCCCCCAGTCAGAGCAGCCCCCTTCAGAGCAGCCACAGCCAGAGCCGAGCCGTCCCACCCCGGAGCCAGCCGCACCAGCCGGAGCCGAGCAGACCCAGCCAGAAGGAGACCCCTCCCCCATGCCCCAACTCGCCCTGGGAAAGCAGTTCTTCGAGAGCTGTGAGTACGACGAACTCCCCCCGTCAGCGCGCAGGAACGTCCGGCTCGCCATGGAGAAGTTCGGCCTCCTCACCCCCGCCGAGCTCAAGGCCGACAAGGGCCTCAACTTCAAGAACCCCCAGGGCCGCCGCAACCGCAGCATCTTCACCTTCAAAGTGGACAACTTCTACCGGGGCGTGGTCCTGGCCCCCGCGAGCGGCGACAGCTACGTGCTGCTCAAGGTCATGAACCACGACCCCGCCTACGTCTGGGCCAACAAGCAGGACGCGGGCGTCAACCGGCTCACCGGCTCGGTGGAGATCTGGGACGCCGAAGGGCTGGAGCGCCTGACCCCGGAGCTGGAGGAGAGGGCCGCTCCCACCTCGCCCGATCAGCGGCTGTTCGCCCGGGTCTCCGACGGGGACCTCACCGCCCTCGGTATCCGTGACAAGGTGCTGCGGGCCGCCCGCACCGCCGTGGACGCCGGCGCCCTCGCCGACATCGTCCCGTTCCTGCCCGAGGACCAGGCCGAGGTGCTGCAGTACCTGGCCGCCGGCTTCTCCGTGGAGGAGGTCTGGCGCGACATCGTCGCCCACCGCCCCTCCGGCGCGGTCAGCACGGACCTGGACACCGCCATCCGCAACACCCCCACCCGGGTCCGCCTGGTCTCCGGCCTCGACGAGCTGGAGGACATCCTCTCCCAGCCCTTCGCCGCCTGGCGGACCTTCCTGCACCCGGCGCAGCGCAAGGTCGCCTACAAGGCCAGCTACCCCGGCAGCTACCAGGTCACCGGCGGCCCCGGCACCGGCAAGACCGTCGTGGCCATGCACCGGGTCAAACACCTGCTGGCCTACCTGCGCCCCGACGAACGCATCCTCCTCACCACCTTCACCAACACCCTCGCCACGGCGCTGGGCACGGGCATCCACCAGCTCGCGGACGGGGCGGCCCAACTGGACCGGCTCGACATCACCACCGTCAACTCCCAGGCCAGCAAGGTCCTGGCCGAGGCGGACGGCGGGCGCTCCCCCCGCTTCATCTCCGATAACCAGGAGCTCGACCGCTGGCGCGGCATCGTCCGGGACCGGGGACTGGAGTGGCCCGCGGAGTTCCTCCAGCAGGAGTACCGGCACGTCGTGCTCGCCCAGCGCCTGGACACCCTGGAGCAGTACCGGGCCGCCACCCGCAGCGGACGCGGCAGCCGGTTGGCCGCCGCCCAACGCGAGCCGGTGTGGAAGGCCATGGCCTCCTTCGCCGAGGGTCTGGACACCGACGGGGTGCAGACCCACCTGCGCGGCTGCGACCTGGCCGCCCAGATCCTGGAGGAGACCGGGCCCCGCTTCCGGCACGTGGTGGTCGACGAGGCCCAGGACCTGCACCCCGCCCAGTGGCGGTTCCTGCGCGCGGCCGTGGCGCCCGCACCCGACGACCTGTTCATCGCCGGCGACCCCCACCAGCGCATCTACGACGCCAAGGTCTCCCTGAAGGCGCTGGGCATCAACGTGGTGGGGCGCTCGCAGCGGCTGCGCCGCAACTACCGCAGCACCCAGCAGATCCTCACCTGGTCCCGGCCGCTGCTGGACGGGGAGAAGGTGGAGTCCCTTGCCGACGGCGGCACCGAATCCCTGTCCGGGTACCGCTCGGCGCTCCAGGGCCCGGCGCCGACCACGCACGCCGCCGATGATCTGGAAGGGGAGCTGGACGCGCTCGTGCAGCGGGTGCGCGACTGGATCGAAGCGGGGGTGGAGTCCTCCTCGGTGGCGGTCGCCGTCCGCGCCGGGTGGGTGGGCAAGAAGGCCGTCGCGGCCCTGAACGGCGCGGGGATCGAGACGTGCGGGCTGCGCGAGGCCGACAACGAGACCCCGGGCGTACGGGTGGGCACCATGCACTCGCTCAAAGGGCTGGAGTTCCGGTGTATCGCGGCGTTGGGGGTCGCCGACGGGTCGGTACCCAACTCCAAGGCGATCACGCCGAAGGAGGTGGACGAGCTCCAGCACAGGGCGGACATGATGGCCGAGCGGTGCCTGCTCTTCGTGGTCTGCACCAGGGCCCGGGACCACCTGCACGTGTCCTGGAGCGGCGAGCCGAGCCCGTTCCTGTCGGAAGCGGGTATCGCGTGAGCCCGGATGGTATGGGGTCGGATGCTCCGGGGGCGGAATGCGTGAGCCCGGAACGCACGGGCACGGAACACACGGGCACGGATCGCCTGAGCCCGGGGGAAGCTCCCCCGGTGGGTGGGGGGTGTTGGCGCGTGGGGCCCGGTGGGTGAGGGTTTGCCGCTAGTGCGGGTTACCCCGTTTCCCGCCGCCCGATGGTGGCCGTCTCCGCTGCGCGCCTCAAGGTCGTCGCCATCGAGCGCTTCGCGCGTCATTGGCGCTCCACCTTGACCCGCTTCGCTCCGACGGCGGGTTGGCGGCTATCAGGAAACGGGGGACGTGTGGTCGGGGAGGCGATGGGCCCGGAGGGCCCAACGGCACAAGCACGGCCTGGCGGCCGTCGGTCGCCACTTCGCCGGAGCGTTGACGGGTCGGGTGTCGCGGCCGGTCAATCACCCCTGCGAACTACTGCGGCCTGCGGCCGGTGGGCCACTCCGCCGGAGCGTTGACGCCTGGCGGTGTCGCGGCTGGTCATGGTGTGCGGCGGACACCCGGGGGTGGAGGACTCGGTGCCTGGGCATGGGCGTGTGCGGGTAGGGGCCCGGCGGACGCGGGGTGATTGGGGGTTGGGGGTGGCCGGTTACGGGTGCGGGATTGGGTGTGGGGCTGGGTCCCCATCCCCATCCGAAGCCCCATCCCGGTTTCCGGTGCGGCCTCGGTTGCGGCCCGACCACATCCGGCGGTCCTTGCGCACCGACCACCGGTGCTTGATCTGGTTGTGGGTCGCGCACAGCGGCTGGATATTGGTGGCGCTGGTGGTGCCGCCCTGCCAGAACTCCACGATGTGATCAGCTTGCGTCCACGGGAGGGGTACGTCGCACCCGTACTGCCAGGCGCAGCTGGTGTGGCCGTGGAAGGCGGCCGCCCGGATCTTGGGCGGGGCCAGCCGGCACGAGCGGCCCACGTCCAGGACCTGGCCGTTCTTCTGCTCCACCACCAGGCGGCGGATCCAGCTCTCCCCCAGCAGCTCACGCACCACCGAGACGGGCACGACCTGCCCGGTGTCGGTGGTAGCCGGTGCGGCGTCTTCGGCTTCCTCGTTGCCAGCCAGGGACGTGGCGGGCACGGTGATGTTGATCAACGCCGTCGCCGTAGTCGGGGTCTCGCACCCCTGGTGGGACTGGGCGAACCCCAACGCGGCCATCAGAGCGTCGTAGGTGCGCTCGTACTTGGACAGCCCGTCCTCGGGGTGGAAAGGCACCTGGTAGTTGTCCAACGCCACCTGGATCCGCAGGGCGTCAGCGGGAGAGCCCCACACCTGGAACAAGAACGTGCGGTCGAAGGTGGTGACGAGCTGGGCGCCCCGGGCCGCGTGGGCGGCCGCGTGGGCGGCCGCGTGGTCTTTTTCCACCTTGTTGGGGTTGAGCCCCATGCACAGCTGGTGGGCGAAGCGGGTGATCTGGCCCACCGACATGTTCGGGCGGGTCTCCTTGAAGTTCAGGATCCCGAACTCCATTTTCGCCCGGAACAGCTCCGGGTCGGGGTGGTCGCTCTTCTGCCTTTTCTCCACCCCAGCATCGGCGCCCTTGATCACCGCGGCAGCTTCACCCACCGACAGCATTCCTTGCGCCAGGGCTTCCCGTGTGGGGGTCATTTCCTGGCGGAATTCGGCGCGCCCGATCAGGGCCAGGTCATTAGCTTGCGCGGCGGGGATGCCGAAGGCGTGGCGCAGCCACGCTTCCAGGCTCTTCTGCCCGCCCTGCTCCAACAGCTGCCCGGTGGCCTCCAGCTGGGCCAGCCGGGCGGCCATACTGACTTTGATCTGGTCGAGCTGCTCCCACACCCGGGTGGCCTGGTCCAACACCTCACCCGCCGCCCCCAGCGGCACGTCGCGGCCGAAGAAGCCGACGCTCTCTTCCCGGGCAGCGTCCACCGCAACATCCACCGGGGTGAACCCGGTGGGGGTGGGTGCCGCAGGAGAGATCGTCATTCTTCCATCATAAACGAAAAGGCGCGAGAAAGGGAGTGTTACCTGCGGTAACTTCAGATCTCTTTCCCCGGGTGTGCGCCCCGGGGACCTTTCCGGTCGTCCTTCTCCCTCCACCCGGAAGTGCCTTTATTTCCCCGCCTTCTCTGGCTTTTGTCGGCACCTGGAATTCCAGGTGCCTCAACGGGGGTGATCTTGCCCCTGTCTCCATTCTCGACGGCCGAGGGTGGAGACAGGGGCAAGATCATCGGGGAAAAGGGGCGGCCCGACCGCAAGGGGTTCGCCGCAGACCATGACCGGCCGTGACACCCGACCCGTCAACGCTCCGGCGCAGGGGCAGGTATCGGCCGCCAGGCCGAGGGGGTTCGGTCGTTCGGGCGAAGCCCGAAAGGCCTCGGACCTCAACCACCCAGCCCCTCTTTTCCATAGCCGCCAACCCGCCGTCGTAGCGGAGCGGGTCAAGGTGGAGCGCCAATGACGCGCGAAGCGCTCGATGGCGACGACCTTGAGGCGCGTAGCGGAGACGGCCACAATCGGGCGGCGGGAAAGGAGGGAACCCGCACCCAACAAGCAACCCCCACCCAAGCAACTCCCCCTTCAGCAGCCCCACGCCAGCCTTGGCGCACCCCCACCCCCCTTCAGCAGCCCCACGCCAGCCTTGGCGCAACCCCAACTCCCCTTGTCATCAGGCCCCCATCCGGTCATCTGGCTCACAGACCCGCAACCGCCTCCTGGCGGAGGTCCCGAAGTGCCAGAATGGGGCCCGTAATGGAACTGAACGGACGTCCCGTCAGCACGGGAGAACTCGCCGGCCTCGCCCTGCAGGGCTACGGGCACTTCACGACCATGCTCGTCGCGGACCTGCGGGTACGCGGCCTCGACCTCCATATGGAACGCCTGAGCCGTGACTGCGTGACGCTCTTCGGCACCGAACTCGACATCCCGCGCGTACGCGAACTCGCCCGCCGCTCCGCCCGCGGGCACCCCTCCCCCTCCGTGGTCCGCGTGACCGTCTACGACCCCTCGCTGGACCTCGGGCGCCCCTCCGCGAAGACCCTCCCGCAGATCCTGGTCACGACGCGTTCCGCACCCGCCTCCGCGCCGCCGCCGGTCCACCTCGGCACCCGGCTGTTCTCTCGGGACACCCCCACGGTGAAGGGCACCGGCCTGTTCGGGGTGATCCGGCAGCGGCGCGCGGCCCAGCTGGACGGGTTCGACGACGCCCTCTTCACGGGCGTGGACGGCCGCGTCTCCGAGGGCCCCACGTGGAACATCGGTTTCCTGGACGGCACGGGCCTGGTCTGGCCGCAGGCACCCTGCCTCCCCGGGGTGACGATGCGCCTGGTCGACCAGGTCGCCGACAGCCTCGGGGTCCCGGTGTCCACCCGCCCCCTCGCAGCCGTCGCGGCGACCAGGACGGCCGGTGCCTTCGTCACCAACGCCGCCACGGGCGTGCGCCCGGTCGCCTCGATCGACGGGGTACACCTCCCCCAGCCCGAGCTACTCGGCAAGCTCGGCCGGGCGTACCGGGAGTTGCCGGGACTTCCGCTGTGACCGGGACTGCCGCTGTTGCCGACCGGAGGCGACCCGGCCCGCGCGGCCGGGCCACCACAGGCGGGGTCCCGTGTCCAGGGAGAGCGCCGGGATGAGGAGTGTCCGCACGAGCAGCGCGTCCACCAGGACACCGAAGGCCACCAGGAACGCCACCTGCAGCAGGAACAGCAGCGGGATGACCGCGAGCGCCGCGAAGGTCGCGGCCAGCACCACTCCGGCCGAGGTGATCACCCCTCCGGTCACCGTCAGCGCACGCAGGATCCCCTCCCGGTGCCCGTGCAGGAGGGTCTCCTCCCGCGCACGGGACATCAGGAAGATGCTGTAGTCGATCCCCAGCGCCACCAGGAACACGAAGGCGAACAGGGGCACCACGGGGTCGGCTCCCGGCAGGTCCAGGACGTGGTCGAAGACCAGGGTTCCCACGCCGAGGGCGGCGGCGAAGGACAGCACGTTGGCGGCCATCAGGAGCAACGGTGCCACGATCGACCGCAGCAGCGGGATCAGCACCAGGAAGACCACCACCAGCACCAGCGGCACGACCACCGCGAAGTCCCGCTGCGCGGTCTCCAGGGTGTCCAGGTCGGTGGCGCTCACCCCGCCGACCAGGGCGTCGGCATCCTCGATCGCGCCCACTTCAGAGCGCAGGTCGCGTACGGCGTCCACCGCTTCGGGTGACTCGGGGTCGGCCGCCAGTACCACCTCGACCAGCACCCGGCCGTCCTCGACCAGGGGCGGGGCCTCAGCGCCGGGCGGGCCGGCCTCGGTGACCGGGCTCGCGCCGTCCACCTCGGGCAGGTTCTCGGCGGCAGCCACGACCTCGTCGAGGTAGCCCTCCTCCGCGACCACCAGCGCTGGGGCGGCGCTGGAGTCGGCGCCGAACCCGCGGTTGAGCGTCTCCTGCCCGTCCACGGCCTCGACGTCGGTACGGAAGATCTCGGCCTGGCCCGTGCCTTGGGCGCTGAACTGGGGAGCGAACACCGCGGCGGCGATCAACAGGGCCGCGGTACCCAACCAGTAGGCGCGCGGGCGACGGGCGACGGCGGTGGCGATCCGGCCCCAGAACGGGTGCTGTTCCAGGACCCGTTCGGTCTCTTGGCCCTCTTCATGCCGCTTGTGGTGTGGGGCGCTGGGCCAGAAGGCGGCGCGGCCGAACAGGGCGAGGGCCGCGGGGAGGAAGGTCATCGCGGCGAGCATCGCGGCGGCCACACCGATGGCGACCACGGGTCCGAGGCTGCGGGTGGAGGCGAGGTCGGCGGCGAGCAGGCAGAGCAGGCCGAGGATGACGGTTCCGCCGGAGGCCAGGACGGGGCCGGTGACCCCGCGGACCGCGGCGAGCACGGCGTCGGGGACGCGATCGCGGGCGGCCAGTTCCTCCCGGTAGCGGGCGACCAGCAACAGCGCGTAGTCGGTACAGGCGCCGACCACCAGGATGAACAGGATGCCCTGGCTCTGGCCGTTGAGGGTCACCAGCCCGGTGTCGGCTGCGGCGTAGACCAAGGCGCCGGAGAGCCCGAGGGCCAGCAGGGAGGCGACGACCACCAGGACCGGCAGCAGAGGTGAGCGGTAGACCACCACGAGGATGACCAGGACGGCGGTGATCGCGACGAGCAGCAGGGTGGAGTCGATACCGCCGAAGGCCGCCACGAGGTCGGCCGCGAACCCGGCGGGTCCGGTGACCTCGGCCTGGAGGCCGGGGACGGCTTCGTCGTCGAGGAGGGCGCGCAGATCGGCCACCGAGTCACCGGTGTCGTACTGCGACCCGATCGGGACGACGAGTTGGGCGACGGAGGAGTCCTCGGTCCCCTCGACCGGGCCGATAACCGGGCCCGAGACCCACGGCTGATCCGCGATCCGCTCCCCCAGCGCGGCCGTGTCGGCCAGGTCCGCTTCGGTGAGCTCCTGACCCGAGGAAAGGACCACGACCGCGGGGACGGCGTTTTCACGGTCGAAGTCCTCGGCGATCTCGCCGACCTCGGTGGATTCGGACCCCACCGGCAGGAACGCTCCGGGGTCGTTGGTCTGGACCTCACCGAGCTTGCCCAGGAACATGCCGAGCGGCCCCGCACCGATCAGCCAGACCAGGCTGACCAGCAGCGCGGCCCCGACCCACCAGCGGGACCGCCGGGGCGGAGGTGTGTTTCGCGTGCTCACCGTGGGATGCCCTTCCGGGACGGGCCGGATCACGTACGTGTACGACCGGCACGCCAGTTTAACTTGAAAACCAAGTCTCTCGTATTTCTAGTGATTTCTGCCCATAGGTTAGCCCACCCGGACCGGGCTCCCCCATCGGGGGCGGTCCGAGGCCGGGCGCGCGGCGGCGGGCCGGTGGTGAGGCTCCCCCGGTATCGGGTGGACCACGCGGGGACGCGCCGGGGAAAGCACGGCCCTCGGGGCCTGTGGACAACCTCCGGGCGCTCCCCGCGGTCAGGTCCCTACCGGTGCCCTGTCGTCCTGCTCGGCCCGGGCCGCGATATTGCCCGCCATCGAGCCGAACACGATCCCGTGGAACGGTGTGACCGCCTTCCAGTAAAGGTGGCCCAGGAGCCCTCTCGGGTGAAACACGGCCTGCTGGCAGAAGACCGTCCGGCCCCCGCGGCGGCCCACGCGCAGTTCCAGCCAGGCGGCCCCGGGCAGGCGCATCTCGGCGCGCAGCCGCAGCAGCTCGCCCGGGACGATCTCCTCCACCCGCCAGAAATCCAGCGAGTCACCCGCCCGCAGCCGCTCGGGGTCGCGGCGCCCGCGGCGCAACCCGACCCCGCCCACCGCCCGGTCGATCCAGCCGCGCGCCGCCCAGGCCAGCGGCCAGGAGTACCAGCCGCGCTCCCCGCCGATGCCCTCGATCACCCGCCACAGGGCTTCCGGGGAGGCGTCCACGTAACGGGCCCGGCGATCGGTGTACAAGCTGCCACCGGTCCAGCCGGGATCGGTGGGCAGCGGATCGGACGGGGCGCTCGGCCAGGCCGCCGACGACCAGCGCGTGTCCACCCGGTCCTCGCCGATCCGGCACAGGGCCAGGCGCACCGCCTCATCGAAGCCGATCCGGTCCCGGTCGCCCAGCGCAGCCGCCAGATCGTCCTCCCCCACTACTGAGTCGTGCCGCAGCGACTCCACCAACGGGCGGGCCACCGAGGGCGGCACCGGAGTGATGAGGCCGACCCACAGACTGGACAGTCCCGGAGACAGGACGGGAACCGGGATGATCAGTCTGCGGGCCAACCCGGCCGCGGCGGCGAACCGCTGGACCATGTCCGCGTAGCTGAGGACCTCGGGGCCACCGATGTCGAAAGTGCGGTTCAGGCCCTCGGGCAACTCGTCGACGCGCACCAGCAGTCGAAGCACGTCGCGCACGGCGACCGGCTGCACCCGGCTGCGCACCCACCGGGGCGTGGTCATCGCCGGAAGCCGTTCGGTGAGGTGGCGCAGCATCTCGAAGGACGCCGACCCCGACCCCAGGATGACGGCGGCGCGCAGCACCACCGCGGGCACCGGGCCCTCCAACAGGATCCGCCCGACCTCCTCGCGCGAAGCCATGTGCTCGGACAACTCCGTGTCCCGCGGGGCGAGACCACCGAGGTAGACCAAACGGCCCACCCCGGCCGCACCGGCCGCCTCGGCGAAGCGCTCCGCGCCTTCGGCGTCGGTGCGCACGAAGCCGTTTCCGCCGCCCATCGAGTGCACGAGGTAGTAGGCCGCGTCCACCTCCGCCAGCGCGTCGGCGAGGCCGTCGCCGGAGACCACGTCCCCCTGGACCACTTCCACCCGGTCCCGCCAGGGATGGTCGCGGAGCTTGTTCGGTGTGCGCGCCAGGCAGCGCACCCGGTAACCGGCGTCCAGCAGCTCCGGCACGAGCCGCCCGCCGATGTACCCGCTGGCCCCGGTCACCAGGGCCAGTCGGCCGTCGGACCCTCCGTGCACGCCCTCAGTTCTTGTCACCCCTTCATCTCCTCAGACGTGTCGGTGGCGGTCGACGTGGTCGACGTGCCCCCGGAAGCCGCGTCGTCCTCGGCTGGCTCGGTCCTCGGTCGGGGAACACTCCCGCCGTGCCGCTCCTCCCGGTGCCTGCGGTACGGGTTGTCGGTGGCCAAGCCGCCGCTGAACCTCCCGTACATCCCGAAGGTCATCACCATCAGTCCCACCGCGAAGCTGAAGATCACGTTGGGCATCGAGAAGGCCAGTATGTTGAAGTCGGTGCTCATCAGGTACAGGTTGACCAGCCCGCTCACCACGAATCCCGCACCCACCAGGACGCAGATAGTGGAGGCGTACGTGCCGCCCAGGACCGCCGCGCCCATCAGGAGCGAGCCGATGGCGACCGAGATGAAGCTCAGTGCGCCGTTCGTGGACAGGCCCGCGATGACCTCCCCCTGGGTGTCGAACAGCGGGAGCCGCACCAGCAGACCCGCGGTCCCGAACCCCACCAGCACCAGACCGGTCAGTCCCGCACCGATCCGGTAGACGAGGTCCAGCCGCCGGTCCGCCCGGCGCGTCGTGTCAAGATCCATGATGCTGCCCCTTTCGGTGCTCTCATGACTAGAGTCAGAGGTCAGCGGCTTGCGCCACAAGTCGCACCGCTTTCGCAACGTCTTGGGGTGCCATGACCGACGCACTCACCCCTGGGGCCGCGGCACGCCTCCTCGGGGTCGCACCGACCACCCTGCGCAGCTGGGACCGGCGCTACGGGATCGGCCCCCGGGAGCGCAGTCCCGGGGGCCACCGGCGCTACTCGCCCGCCGACGTCGCCCGGCTGCGGGAGCTGTGCCGCCTGGTGGGTGAGGGCATGCCGCCCGCGGACGCCGCCCGACAGGTGCTCGCCCCGGGAGCCACACCGCTCCCGGCCGTACCGGAACAGTCGGTGCCGGTACCGCCCGCGCCTCGGACACCCGACCCGGGCCCCGCCTGGCGGCCCGGGGGCGACACCCTCCCGCTCGGCGCCGCCACACCCACCCTCCAGGGCGTCGCCCGCGCCGCCATGCGGATGGACTCGGACCTGGTGGAACGCCTCCTCCAGAAGGCCGTGGAGACCCGCGGCACCGTCGCCGCCTGGGAGGACCTGGCGATGCCGCTCCTGTACGGGATGGGCCGCAAGTGGGAGGACACCCGGCGCTACGTGGAGGTGGAGCACCTGCTCTCGTGGAGCGTGTCTTCGGTGCTGCGCCGTGTCCCGGCACCGTCCCCCGGTCGGAACCCCGGTAGCCGCGACCGCCCCGTCGTCCTTTCCTGTGTGCCGCACGAGATGCACAGCCTGCCGGTGGAAGCGCTGGCCGCCGCCCTGCGCGAAGCCGGTCTGGCCCACCGCGTCCTCGGTTCCTGCACTCCCGCGGAGGCGACCGTACGGGCGGTACGGCGCGTCGGCCCGCGCGCCGTGGTCCTCTGGTGCCACACCGGTGGCGAGCGCGACGCGGAGACCCTCGTGGCGACCGCGCGCACCACCCATTCCGCCCCTGAACGCACGGCCCTCTACACGGCCGGACCCGGCTGGCGCGAGGCCGGGAACGCGCTCCGGATCGCGGACGGACACCTGGGTTCCCTGACCGAGGCCATGGCCGTCCTGGCTCACTAGGGCTTACGGGCGCCTTTGGGGATCCTGGGGGCCAGCGGTCCGAACGAGTGCCACAGGTGTTCGGCGGTAGTCAGCGACATCGCGGCGACCGGGGTGGTCAGGCCCATGGCCAGTTCGCGCGGCAGGCGGGAGTCACCGTCCAGGAAGGCAAGCACGTCGCCCAGGCGGTTGGCGGCGAAGAGCCGGGTGAAGAAGTCCGCGCCCGACACCCGGCCGCTGTCCAGGGCACGCAGCATGATCGCGTCCATCGCCAAGTGGCGGCGCCGGTGCGGGACCGGCGGCACCGGCACCCGGCCCGCGACCAGGGCATCGGCGATCGCCGCCGTCTGCCGGGCCACCCCGCTGAAGGTGTAGCCGGTCGAGGGGCGGGTGGCCCCTCCCGCCGTGCCCACTCGGAACAGGCGGCGCCCGGTGCGGGTCGGGAAGCGCGCGTCGGTCATCGGGATGACGCCCTGTTCGGCCGCGGTGACCTCCACGTCGGGCAGGCCCACCCGTTCGCAGTAGTCCTTGAGCGCCCGTTCGTACTCGGGGGTGGTGAGCGCGGAGCGGCCGAACTCGGTGTACTCCACGAGGGCCTCGCGGCGCGACAGCGGAAGCACGTAGCCGAAGGCCACCCCGTTCCGCGGCTGGGGCGGCCGCAGGTCCATGAGCACGGCGGCGGCCGGATCGAAGGTGTCTTCAGGTGTGCGCACGAACCACCCGCGGAAGTGCTGGAGGAGCCGGGTACGCCCGCCGGACGGCGGGGCGGGCGGCCGGGAGTCGAAGACCCAGCGGGCGGTGTACCGCACCCGCTCACCGTCGGGCGCCACGGCGAGGACGGTGGCGTGCCCGTCGCCGTCGGCCACGTCCTCGACGAACAGCCGGCGCTGGTCGAGGTGTCCGTCGGCGGTGGCACGCACGTGCGCCTCGACGTCGGCCGAGCGGAGCATCTTGTAGACGTAGGGCGCGGCCGACGACCGGTGTTCGGCCCCGTCTGCCCCCAGTACGGACAGGTCCTCCCACCGGGCCGCGAGCAGCGGGTCCCACGGCCCTCCGTCAGGCTCCCAGAAGCACCAGGTCCTGGGTGGCGGTGTGTGCGGGCCCGGAGGAGGTTCCAGGAGGGCCGCCCGCAGCGGGGACACGCGTCGCTCGTTGACCTCACCCATGCGTTGGGCCAGGGTGAGCCCTGCGGCCCCGGCTCCGATGATCAGCACGTCGTAGTCGGTCATAACCCCAGCATGCCCGCTCAGGCCACGGAGGCCCCGCCTCTGTCCACCCCTTGGAGGAGCAATGGTCAGCCCGACCGGGCGGATGAAGACCGGAACGGTCACCGACGAGTTCGACCGCGCCGCCGCGGCCTACGACCGCCTGGTCGCGGCCAACCCCGGCTACCACCGCGACCTGCGCACGTCGGCGCGCCGCCTGCGCCTGCCCGGCCGGGGCGCGGGACTGCTCCTGCTGGACCTGGGGTGCGGCACCGGAGCCTCCACGGCCGCCCTTCTGGCCGAGTACCCGATGGCCCGGATCGCCGGGGTGGACGCTTCCCGGGGGATGCTCGACGCCGCGGCGGCCAAGGAGTGGCCGGAGAACGTCACCTTCCACCTGGCACGCGCGGAGGACATCACCCCGGCGTGGGCGGAAGGGCTGCTCGGCGGCCCCGCCGACGCGGTGTTCGCCGCGTACCTGGTGCGCAACGTGCCCGACCCGGACGCTCTCCTGGCCACGGTGCGCGCGCTTCTGCGCCCGGGTGGGAAGGTGGCGCTGCACGAGTACTCGGTGGCCGACTCGGCCTCGGCCCGGGCGGTGTGGACCGCCGTGTGCTGGAGCGTGGTCATCCCTGCGGGACGGGCGCTGGCAGGCCGCGCGGACCTGTTCCGCTACCTGTGGCGGAGCGTTCTGGAGTTCGACGGGCGTACCGCCCTGCTGGGCAGGCTGCGCGGCGCAGGTCTGGAGTCCGTGGCCAGCGCGCCGCTGCCGGGCTGGCAGTACGGGATCACCCACACCTTCGTGGGCCGCAGGCCCTTGGCGGGACAGGACGCGGATGGGAACTGACGCCAACGACCCGCGGGCCGAAGCGCTCCCCGCTCCCCCTCCGGTCGGCCCCCGCCCGGAGCGGAAGCCCCGTGCCGCCGTGGTCGGCGGGGGCATCGCCGGGCTGGCGGCCGCCTGCGGTCTGGCCGAGCGCGAAGTGGACGCGGTGGTGTTCGAGCGCGAAACAGGGCTCGGGGGCCGCCTCCGCGGCTGGGACACGACCCTGGCCGACGGCAGCACAGCCACGATGAGCCGCGGGTTCCACGCCTTCTTCCGCCAGTACTACAACCTGCGCGGGCTGCTCCGGCGCGGCGACCCGGACCTGGGGTCCCTGGTTCCGCTGCCGGACTATCCGCTGGTGCACCGCGGCGGCGCGCGCGACCGTTTCTCGGGGCTGCCGACCACCCCGCCCCTGAACGCGTTCGCGCTCGCCGCCACGAGCCCGAGCTTCCCCTGGACGGAACTGGCCGGGGTGAACCTGCCCGCGGTGCTCCAGCTCCTGGACGTGGACGTCCCCGGTGTCCACGAACGGCTCGGCCACCGCAGCGCCCGGGAGCTGCTGGCGGTCACCCGCTTTCCGAGCACCGCACGCCATCTGGCCTTCGAGGTGTTCAGCCGCAGTTTCTTCGCCGCACCCGAACAGCTCTCCGCCGCCGAGATGGCCGTGATGTTCCACCTGTACTTCCTCGGCTCCTCCGAGGGCCTGGTGTTCGACGTTCCGCGCTCGCCCTTCCCCCAGGCCCTGTGGGACCCCATGGAGGGGTACCTGCGCGAGGCGGGGGTCGGGTTCCGCACCGGTGTCCGGGTGGAACGCGTCGGCCCCGGGGAACGCCTGCGCCACGCCGTGCACTGGTCGGACGCCGAAGGCGGGCACAGCGCGGAGTTCGACGCCGTGGTGCTGGCGACGGACCCTCGCGGGCTGCGCTCCTTGGTCGCGGAATCGCCCGGCCTGGGCTCCGGCGGGACGGGCTCCGACGCATGGCGCGAACGGGTGTCCCGGCTCCCTTCGGCGCCACCGTTCCTGGTGTCGCGCTACTGGCTGGACCGTGCGGTGCGCCCGCACCGGCAGGCGTTCCTGGGCACGGCCGGTTACGCCACCCTGGACAACATCAGCGTGCTGGAACGCTACGAGGACCAGGCGCGGGAGTGGTCGAGGCGCACCGGTGGCTCCGTGGTGGAACTGCACGCCTACGCGCTGCCCGAGGGGTGCGACGCCGAGGCCGAACAGAAATCGCTGTGGGAGCAGGCCGCCGCCGTCTACCCGGAACTGGCCGCGGCACGGCGGGTGGACGCGCGGCACGAGCTGCGTGCCGACTGCGCGCTCTTCCCGCCCGGCGGTTACACGGACCGGTGCGAGGTGACCACCCCGGACCCCTTCCTGGTCGTCGCGGGCGACCACGTGCGCGTGGACCTTCCGGTCGCGCTCATGGAGGGGGCGGCCACCAGCGGTCTGCTGGCCGCCAATGCACTGCTGTCCGGCTGGGGACGGTCCGGGCACACGCTCTGGACCGTGCCCCGACGGGGCCGGAACGCGGCCTTCCGCGCGCTGGCCCGCGCCGCGCGGAGCACGTAGGAACGAGTCAGCCCGGCCAGCGGCCGGAGGCACGCAGGAGGTAACGCCGTTCGGCGTAGGCGAGGTCGTCCTTCCACAGACGGCGCGCCACCAACCGCATGGCCGGTCGGACCGCACCGGCCGCGCGGCGGGCCAGCGCGAAGCCGGTGCGCTCGGACGTGGCGACCGTGGCCTCGATCACCGCCGTACGCGGCACGCCCCCGCGGTCGACACCGAGCGGGGTCGCGTGGGTCTCGACCACGCTGCCCGACCCTTCGCCCTCGACGATGCGCATGACCACCGTGCGGGGCTCGGGGCAGGTGAACTCGGCGCGCACCGGTACGCCCCACCGGCCCGCGACCTTGAAGCCCACGTCCACCACCATCCGGTCCGGCACCGGGTCGGCCCCCTCCGGGACCTCGGTCACCCGCAGCCCCACGAACGAGTAGGGGTGGAACCACGATCCGTGCCACGGGTCGAGCCGGTTGGCCACCACGTCCTCGGGTTCGCACCGCCCCGCCAGGCTCTCCACTGCCGTGATGCTCCCGGCCGCCTCCGGGCGGCGCGGGACGACAGGCGCGTCCAGGGGCTCCTCTCCCCCGGCCTCGTCCAGGCGGACCCACACGAGCACGCCGTCATCGTGCACCGGGTACGGGCTCCACCCCGGAAAACCGCCCGAGCCCAGCGACAGTCCATGCCAGCGGCACACCAGACGCCCCTTGGCCACCGCGCCCCGGCACAGCGGCGCTCCCAGGTGGGGGCAGGCCCCGGGGCCCGCGTGCGCGGTGCCGTCCGGGGTACGCCAGGCGACCAACTCGGTTCCGGCCACCACACGGCCGAAGGGGCGGTCCTGGCGCACCTCCGTGCTGGCCGCCAGCACGAACCAGTTCCCGGAGGGGCGGGCGAGCGCTCGCTTGAGCGCCGCTCCGATGACCGCGGGCGAGGCCTCCCGCCAGGTCGGTTCCTGGCGCGACCAGGTACTTTCGGGCATCCGTCGCAGTGGCAGACGGCGGGGTGCGGGGTCGGGCAGCGACATGGGGGCCTCCTCGCCTCGGGCACCGGGTGGGGATCCGACTCAACCAGCTCTCGGACGCGGCACCGTCCGCGCCCACAGCGAACGGGCCAGGGCGGGAACCGCCGCGGCCAGCTTCCGGCTGTCGGAGACCCGGTGCCGGACACTCCACACGTCGAAGTCGGCCGCGCTGATCTCGTCCAGGATCGCGCGGTAGAGGCGGAAGGCGGTGGCGACACACGGGCGGGCCACCGGGGCGAGCATCGCCACGCCCGGTTCGGCTTCCCGGTAGAACCCTTGGTTGACGTCGACCAGCTCGGCGACCGCACGGCGAGCCCTCGGGTCCGGGGTACGGGTGCGCGCGCAGTGCTCCAGGAGCTCGCGGTCCACCCGGTGCTCGGCCAAGACGTCCTCCGGCAGGTACACGCGGCCGCGGCGCAGGTCCTCGGACACGTCGCGGAGGAAGTTGGTGAGTTGGAAGGCCTCCCCGAGCGCCGCAGCGTGCGGCTCGGCCTCCTCCCTGGGAACGGAGGTGCCGAGCACCGGCAGGACCTGGAGCCCGATCACCGCGGCCGAGCCGTACATGTACTCGCGCAGGTGGGCGAGGTCCGCGTAGGCGTGCACGTCGAGGTCCATGCGCATGGACGCCATGAAGGCGGTGAAGTACTCCTCCGGCAGCTCGTACCGCTCCACCGTGTGCGCCAGAGCCCGCAGGACCGGCTCGTCCGGCTGCCCGCCCCGGAACACGCGGCGGAGGTCGGCGTCGATCTCGGTGAGCCGCGCCCGCTGGTCTTCCACACCGGTGTCCGGTGCCGGTTCGTCCACGATGTCGTCCACCCAGCGGGCGAACCCGTACAGGGCGTGGA
This sequence comes from Nocardiopsis oceani, assembly GCF_054777395.1. NCBI lineage: Bacteria > Bacillati > Actinomycetota > Actinomycetes > Streptosporangiales > Nocardiopsidaceae > Nocardiopsis > Nocardiopsis oceani. The sequence goes on along the minus strand of NZ_BAAHAR010000018.1, from coordinate 86,239 downwards.
TGCCGGGGCGGCGGCCGGGCGGCAGGACCCGGGTCGCGGTGTAGTAGGTGCGGCCGTGGCGGGCGTGCAGGGCCCGGCAGCGGAGGTAGTCGCCGCGCAGGCGCTCGGGTTCGATGCCCGCCGCGTCGAGTTCGCCGGTCCCGGTACTCATCGTGGTCCCCGTGCTCCGGTCCGGGCCACGACGCGCGCGGCCGCCAGCTTTCCCGAGAGCAGGACCGTCGGCAGGCCCACGCCCGGCGTCGTTCCGCAGCCCGCCAGGACCGCGTTCGCGGTGCCCGGAACGGTGTTGCGCGGCCGGAAGGGCCCGGTCTGCGCGAAGGTGTGCGCCAAGGAGAAGGGTGTACCGCGCGCCATGCCCTGTCTGGCCCAGTCGGCCGGGGTGACCAAGCGCTCTGCACGCACGGACGCGTCCAGGCCGGTCATGCCCCTGGATTCCAGGGTGGCCACCATGTGGTCACGGTAGCGCGGGCCCTCCCGGTCCCAGTCGATGTCCGCCGAGGCCAGGTTGGGTGCCGGCGCCAGGACGTAGAGGAGGTGGCGGCCGTCCGGGGCGAGGGACGGGTCGGTGGCGGTGGGCTGGGTGACCAGGAGCGAGGGATCACTCATGGTCCGGCCCTCGTCGATGATCTCGGTGAAGGTGCGCTCCCACCGGCCGCCGAAGGAGATGGTGTGGTGGGAGAGCTGGTCCCAGGTGCGGTCGGTGCCCAGGTGCAGGACCACCGCCGAGGGCGAGAACCGGTGCGGGACCGGACGCCGGGAGCGGTGGCCGAGCAGCCGGTGGGCGGCGGGCAGGTCGGTGGTCAGCACCACCTGGTCGCAGGGCAGGCGCTCCTCCCGGTCAGTGACCACCGCGGTGACGCGGTTCCCGCTCCGCTCCAGGGCGCGCACCGACTCCCCGAAGCGCAGGACGGCACCGGCCTTGGCCGCTGCGCCCGCCATGGCCTCGCCGACCGTCCGCATCCCGCCCTTGGGGAAGTAGACGCCCGCGACGGTGTCCATGTAGGCGATGACCGCGTAGGCGGCGAGCGCCCGGTCCGGGGCGACCCCGGCGTAGAGGGACTGGAAGGAGAAGATCCGGCGCAGCCGCTCGTCCTTGAGGTGCCTCCCTACGGCGGGAGCAAGGCGGCCGAACCCGCCCATCGCGGCCAACCGCACCAGGTCGGTACCGAGCAGGTCCAGCGGGGAGTCGAACTGGGCGTCGATGAACGAGCGCATCTCCACCTCGTACAAGCGGGCCAGCCACGCGCGCAGCCGCAAGTAGCCCACCGCCTCCCGGACTCCGGCAACGCGGGCCACCTCCGCGGCCATCCGTGTGCGGTCGGTATGGACATCGATCGTGGACCCGTCGGCGAAGGCCGCACGGTAGGCGGGCGCCAGCGGGAGCAGTTCGAGGCGGTCGCGGACGGACTCACCGACCGCGGCGAACGCCTCGTCGAGGAGTTCGGGCATGGTGAGCACGGTCGGCCCGGTATCGACCAGGAAGCCGTCCATGTCCATGCGGCCCGCGCGGCCGCCGGGGTGGTCCTCCCGTTCGACCACCACTACGTCGCGCCCGGCACCCAGCAGGTGCAGCGCGCACGAGAGTCCGGACAGGCCCGCCCCCACGACGACCACGGGCTTCCGTCGGCTGGTCTGACTAACGGCCACAGATCCTCCTCCTAGGAAGGTCGTGCGGTCGGCAGGCCCACACCCTCCCCCACAAGGACATACCCACACATAGTTCGAAATCCATTTATCTCGCCTGTCGAACTATTTCACGAAGCCCCCCTCCGGGGCCAAGCGACACTTGGGACTCCGCCTAGACTCGGCGTGAGTGATCGGAGGGCCCGTTCACGGAGCGGTAGGGAGACCCATGGACACCGTGCCCAGCACCGAGACCCCAGGGACGGCACCCGGGGACGGCCACGGGCACAGGTCGCGCGAGGACCTCTACCTGGCCCTCCAGACCGACGGCCAGCAGCTCGCCGTGCGCCTGGTGCGCCTGCTGCACCGGATGGCGGCGCGCACCGGGATGAACCCCACCGACTTCCAGTGCTACACACTGCTCCGCGTGGCCGGATCGATGACCCCGGGGGAGATCGCGGACAGCCTCTGCCTGTCCACCGGGTCCGTGACCGGCGTGGTCGACCGGATGGAGTCCCACGGCCTGGTCGAACGCGCACCGCACCCGCTGGACCGGCGCAAGGTCGCGGTTCGCCTGGTCGAAGGTGCGGACGGGACGGTCGGCCCCACGGCTCCAGGGATGCGGGAGGCGATGACCGCCCTGCACTCCGACTACTCACGGGAGGAACTGGAGCTGATCGTGGGCTGGTTGGAGCGCGTCGGGGCGACGTTGGACAGCCTCATCGAACGCCGGGATTGAGTCCTTCTCCGGCCGGATCCGAACACCGGACCGGACGTCACTCCCAGCGACCGACAAGGCACGCTTCGTCGGAAACGCTCTGTGACGTCATAGTCGCTTTACTGCTGGCCACCGAGCCTCTACGATCCCACGAGACATGTCCGAGGCTGGCAGCAGGAACCGGCTATCCAACCCCCGTCCGCAAATCCGTCGGGGCTGGGAAGGAGTCACCATCTCATCCCTGCAGGAGTACATACGAGAACGCACCAATCCCCCGGTGTTCTTCACCTCCAGTCTGGTGATCGTCGTCTTCGTGATCCTGGGCGTCGCCTTCACCGATCCGTTGCTCGAAGCCGCCCAGAATACACGTGACTGGATCGGCGAATCGCTTGGCTGGTTCTACGTCCTGGCGACCACGTTCTTCCTGGGCGCCGCGATCTTCCTACTGCTGAGCCGGTTCGGCAGCCTCCGGCTGGGGCCGGACGACTCCAGGCCGGAATTCAGCACCATGGCCTGGTTCGCGATGCTCTTCACCACCGGCATGGGCATCGGCCTGGTGTTCTGGGGTGTCGCTGAACCCGTCGGCCACCTGCACGCGCCCCGTGACGGCGCCCTCGCCACACCGGAAGGGGAGGCACCGGCCGTCGAGGGGGCCAGCGAGGCCTTGGCCGCGAGCTTCTTCCACTGGAGCTTCCACCCCTGGGCGATCTACATCGCGGTGGGACTGTCCCTGGGCTACTTCGCCTACCGCAAGGGCCTGCCGCTGCGCCCCGCCTCGGCGCTCTACCCGCTGCTGGGCGAGCGCGCCTTCGGGTGGCCCGGCAACCTGGTCGACATCATCGCGGTGTTCGGCACCATCTTCGGACTGGCCACGTCGCTGGGCCTGGGAACCCTGCAGATCAACAGCGGTCTCACCCAGGTGTTCGGGATCCCCAACAACTCGATGACCCAGTCGATCATCATCATCGTCATCACGGCGATCGCCCTGTACAGCGTGTTGTCCGGGATCGACAAGGGGCTGCGCAGGCTTTCGGTCCTCAACCTGTGGCTGGCGTTCCTCCTCATGGTGTTCATCTTCGCGGTCGGACCCAAGCTGTGGATCATCAGCGGCATGACCACGGGCGCAGGAGACTACCTGGCCAACCTGATCCCGTGGAGCCTGTCCTTCCCGAGCCCGCTCGCCGATGAACAGGCAGCCGGCTTCACCACCGCGTGGAGCGTCTTCTACTGGGGCTGGTGGATCTCCTGGGCCCCGTTCGTCGGTATCTTCCTGGCCCGGATCTCCTACGGGCGCACCATCCGCGAGTTCATCATGGGCGCGCTGTTCGCCCCCGTCGTCGTGTCGATCCTGTGGTTCGGCGTGTTCGGCGGCTCGGGCCTCTACTACGAGCTGTTCGGTGACGGCGGTTTCCAGGACGGCGACGAGGCCTACGCCGCCTTCCACCTGATCGAATCGCTGCCCTTGGCTCCAGTGGTCACGCTCATCGCGTCGGTCCTGCTGATCCTCGTCGTGGCGATCTTCTTCATCACCTCGTCGGACTCCGGCTCCATCGTCGTCGACATGCTCACCAACGGCGGCAGCACCAAGGCACTGAAACTCCAGCGCGGCTTCTGGGCGGTCAGCGAGGGGGCTGTGACGCTCATCTTGCTTGTGCTGGGCGGGGAGCAGGCACTCGATGCTCTCCAAGCCGCATCCGTCGTCACCGGTCTGCCCTTCGCGGTGATCCTGATCTTCATGCTGTGGGGTCTGTTCAAGGCCTTCAGCAACGAACCCAAACCGGGGGCGCCCAAGACGACCCGGGCCGAGGACCGGCGACCACCCGAAAGCCCCGTCCCACGCAGTTAGCTCCACGGACCACTGACAGCACGCGCAAGTAGGGAGGCGGCCGATGGCGCCGAAGAGGTTCAGCAACCCCTTCCACGGGGTCGTCGACATGATCACCGAGATGAACCGCATCTCCGACACCATGTCGACGATAGAGACCAGCCAGGCAGGCGAGCGCGAACGCGGTTACGCCGACGCGTGGAGCCCGCCCACGGACATCCTCGCCCGCGGCACGGACCTGGTGATCCGCTGCGAGGTCCCGGGGGTGCAGGAGGAGGACGTGTCCGTCACCTTCAGCCACTCGGTCCTCACCATCACCGGTGAGAGGCAACGGGACGAGATCGACGTCGTCTACTACTCCTCGGAGCGGTTCATGGGCACCTTCCGCAGGGAGATCAGCCTGCCGGAAGGGGTGGACGAGAACGACATCCAGGCCAGCTTCGACGAGGGTCTGCTGGTAGTGACGGTGCAAGGTGCAGCACACGCCACCGGACCCGCGCAGATCGCCGTCCGCAGGCGCAAGCGCAAGTAACACTGGCACTAGCAGAGAACCCCGCCGGAGCGTGCTCCGGCGGGGTTCTTCTCGTCCGGAGCCTGAGACGGCCCCGGTCCGGGGTCCAGCGCCCCCGGAGCGGGCTCTAGAAGACGCGGTCGGTCTCGTACGGACCGATCACGGCCAGGGCGCGGGGGCGGCCCAGCATCTCCGCGGCGACAGCGGCCACGTCGTCCGCGGTGACGGCGTCGTAGCGGGCCAGGTCCTCGTCGATGGAGAAGTGGCGCGGCTGGGTGAGCTCGTGGGCGAGCAGACGGCCCATGCGGGCGTTGGTGCCCTCGCTGCCGAGCACCATCGCCCCCTGGATCTGGCCCTTCGCGCGGGCCAGCTCCTCAGCGGTGATACCGGAGGCGGCCACCTTGGCCAGCTCCTCACGGCAGACACCGATGACCTCGTCGGCCTTCTCCGGCAGGCACCCGGCGTAGATCTGGAAGGTCCCGGTGTCGGCGTAGGCCGTGTGGTAGGCGTGCACCGCGTAAGCCAGCCCGCGCTTCTCCCGCACCTCCTGGAAGAGGCGGGACGACATACCGCCGCCCAGGGCGGCGCTGAGCAGCCGCAGGGCGTGCCAGCGCGGGTCAGTGCGGGTGAGACCCTCCGAACCCAGGATGATGTGCGCCTGCTCCGTCTCACGCGACTGCACGACCTGGCCGCCGTACGTGGGCACCGGTTCCCGGAACCCGCGGGGCCCGACCGGGCGGGCGTCGCCCGCCGCCGCCAGGTGGCCGGAGAACATCTCCCGCACCTGCTCGACGACCTTGTCGTGCTCCAGGCTCCCCGCCGCCGTGACGACGAGCTCTGAGGGCACGTAGGCGTCCCGGTACTGCTCGGCGATGCGCTCGCGCGGCAGTGCCTTGATGGTGTCGATGGTCCCGAGGATGGGGCGGCCCAGCGGGGTGTCACCGAAGAAGTGCTCCGCGAAGACGTCGTCCACCAGGTCGGCGGGCTCGTCCTCGTACATGGCGATCTCCTCGAGGATCACGCCGCGCTCGGTCTCCACCTCGTCCGCGTCGAGTACGGAGTTGGCGACCATATCGCCCACCACGTCCACCGCGAGGGGCAGGTCCCGGTCGAGGACCTTCGCGTAGTAGCAGGTGTGTTCCTTGCTGGTGTAGGCGTTGTGGTCCGCGCCCACACCGTCCAGCAGCGCGGAGATCTGCATCGGGGTGCGGGTCTTGGTCCCTTTGAAGAGCAGGTGCTCCAGGAAGTGCGCCGAACCCGCGTGCGCGGAGTCCTCGTCGCGGGACCCGGTGGCGGCGGAGATCCCGAACGCCGCTGAACGGCCCCCGGGGATGTTCTCGGTGACCACCCGCAGACCGCCGGGCAGTACCGTCCGGCGCACCAGACCGGAACCCCCGTCGGGCTCCAGCAGCGTCGCGGTCGTACCCGGCTCCTGCTCGGCGGCGGTGGGGACAGAACTCATGAATCCTTCTTCTTCGCGTCGGGGTATCCAGCAGAGCATACGGGGGCGAACGACGGCGGGGCGGCCGCATCGTGAAAGACGCGACCGCCCCGTACCGGGCTCAGCCCTGAGGATCAGGTGTTCTCGGAACGCCCGCCCGAGTTGCGGCGACGGCGGCGGCGCGGGGCGCCCTCGCCCTTGTCGTCGCCGTTGCCGTTGCCGTTGCCGGAGTCCTCGTCCGAAGCCTCGTCGGCGTCGGCCTTGGGCGCCGGGGCGGCCTCGGACTCGACGACCTCGACGGGGACCAGGGAGAGCTTCCCGCGGTCGTCGATCTCGCGGATCTCGACCTGGATCTTCTCGCCGATGCCGATGACGTCGTCGAGGTTCTCGATCCGCTGGCCGCCGTGCAGCTTGCGGATCTGCGAGATGTGCAGCAGACCGTCCTTGCCGGGCAGCAGCGAGACGAACGCGCCGAAGGCGGTCGTCTTCACGACGGTGCCCAGGTAGCGGTCGCCCACCTCGGGCATGGTCGGGTTGGCGATCTGGTTGATCGTGTCCCGGGCGGCCTCGGCGGAGGGCCCGTCGGTGGCACCGATGTAGATGGTGCCGTCGTCCTCGATCGAGATGTCCGCGCCGGTGTCGTCCTGGATCGAGTTGATCATCTTGCCCTTCGGGCCGATGACCTCGCCGATCTTCTCGGTGGGCACCCGGACGGTGAGGATGCGCGGAGCGTGCGGGCTCATCTCGGCCGGACGCTCGATGGCCTCCTGCATGACGTCCAGGATCGCCAGGCGGGCGCCGCGGGCCTGCTGCAGGGCCAGGGCCAGCTGCTCGGCGGGGATGCCGTCGAGCTTGGTGTCCAGCTGCAGGGCCGTGATCAGCTCACGGGTACCGGCGACCTTGAAGTCCATGTCACCGAAGGCGTCCTCGGCACCGAGGATGTCGGTCAGCGTGACGAACTGGTCGCCCTCGCTGATCAGACCCATCGCGATACCGGAGACCATCTCCTTCAGCGGCACACCGGCCGCCATCAGGGACATGGTCGAGGCGCAGACCGAACCCATCGAGGTGGAGCCGTTGGACCCGAGGGCCTCGGACACCTGGCGGATGGCGTACGGGAACTCCTCGCGGGCGGGCAGAACCGGCAGCAGGGCCCGCTCGGCCAGGGCGCCGTGCCCGATCTCGCGCCGCTTGGGCGAGCCCACCCGGCCGGTCTCACCGGTGGAGTAGGGCGGGAAGTTGTAGTTGTGCATGTAGCGCTTGGTCTTGTCCGGGTTGAGCGTGTCAACCGTCTGCTCCATGCGCAACATGTTCAACGTGGTCACACCCATGATCTGGGTCTCGCCACGCTCGAAGAGCGCCGAACCGTGCACCCGCGGCAGAATGCCGACCTCGGCGCTCAGCTGGCGGATGTCCTTGGGGCCGCGGCCGTCGATGCGGACCTGGTCGCGCAGGACGCGCTCGCGCATGAGCTGCTTGCTCAGGGTCCGGAAGGAGGCGCTGACCTCCTTCTCGCGGCCCTCGAAGTCCTCGGCCAGCTTCTCGGTGACGGAGGCCTTGATCTTGTCGAGCTCGCCCTCGCGCTCCTGCTTGTCGGAGATGGTGAGCGCCTTGGAGAGCTCCTCGCGCACGGCGCCCTCGACGGCGGCGTAGGCGTCGTCCTCGTAGTCGAGGAAGATCGGGAACTCGCCCTCTTCGCGGCCGGCCTGGTCGGCGACGGCCTGCTGGGCCTTGCACAGCACCTTGATGAAGGGCTTGGCGGCCTCGATGCCCTCGGCGATGGTCTGCTCGTTGGGGCCGACGGCGCCCTCGGCGACCAGCTTCAGGGTGTGGACGGTGGACTCCGCCTCGACCATCATGATCGCGACGTCGCCGTCGTCCAGGACACGGCCGGCGACGACCATGTCGAAGGTGGCGTTCTCCAGCTCGCTGTGGGTCGGGAAGCCGACCCACTGGCCGTCGATGAGCGCGACGCGGACGCCGCCGAGCGGGCCGGAGAAGGGCAGCCCGGCGACCTGCGTGGACATCGAGGCCGCGTTGATGGCGACGACGTCGTACAGGTGCTCGGGGTGCAGCGACAGGATCGTCTCGACGACCTGGATCTCGTTGCGCAGGCCCTTCTTGAAGGAGGGGCGCAGCGGACGGTCGATCAGGCGGCAGGTGAGGATGGCGTCCTCGGAAGGACGGCCCTCACGCCGGAAGAAGGAGCCGGGGATGCGGCCGGCGGCGTACATCCGCTCCTCGACGTCCACCGTCAGGGGGAAGAAGTCGAGGTTCTCCTTGGGGCGCTTCGAGGCGGTGGTGGCCGACAGGACGACGGTCTCGTCGTCCAGGAAGACCGTGGCCGAACCAGCGGCCTGGCGTGCCAGGCGACCGGTCTCGAAGCGGATGTTGCGGGTACCGAACTTGCCGTTGTCGATGACGGCTTCGGCTGAGTAAACGCCCTCCATGGGCGACCTCCTACTACACGTATTCGGGTTCGACGCGCCGGACACAGCTGTGCCGAAGGCGCGGCGCGTTCTTGCTCCCGCGTCGTGCCCCGGAGTTGATGACGGCCGGTCATCGATCGAAGCCCACGGCACCGTCCGTACTGGTACGGGCGGTATTCCGGAGACCACTACCGAGGACCGACCCCGTGGACCGGGGAAGCGGCGCGGGTGGTGCGCGGGTGACGTCCGGTGTCGGACTCCACTCCGGTTACACCTTACTAACAAAGAGGGAGCGGCCGAAGCCACTCCCTCCGATCAACCTAGCGGCGCAGACCCAGGCGCTCGATCAGCGAGCGGTAGCGGGTGATGTCCTGCTTGGCGACGTACTTGAGCAGACGGCGGCGGCGGCCGACCATCAGGAGCAGGCCACGACGGCTGTGGTGGTCGTGCTTGTGGTCCTTCAGGTGCTCGGTGAGCTCCGTGATCCGGTGCGTCAGCAGCGCGACCTGGACCTCGGGGGAGCCGGTGTCACCCTCCGAGTTGCCGTACTCGGCGATGATCTTTTCCTTGGTGGCGGTGTCGATCGACACGGCGCTCCTTCACATGAGAGTCGGTACGCAGGGCGAACCCCGGTACATGACAGGGTTCAGACGCGGTGACCGCGCGTACGAACAGTCACCGTCGCGTGTGGCGTGCGCGGCCCGCCGCCGATGGCGTGGGTGCACCGCGCTCCCGCAGGATCCGCGCACCGAGGGGCGCGGCCGACAGCGGGCACACGTGGACAGGACCACCCTACCGCAAACCGGGAGGTGGCACGCCTGTGTCCAGGGTGACAGCGGACTCAGACGCCCAGAGTGTCCCGGCAGCGGTCGACGTCGCGGCGCATCGCCACGATGAGCTCGTCGATACTGTCGAACCGCTCCTGCCCGCGGATACGCGCGGTGAAGTCCACGGCCATGCGCAGCCCGTAGAGCTCCAGGTCGTCGCGGTCCAAGGCGTAGGCCTCGACCGTGCGCTCCGCGCCGTCGAACGTGGGGTTGGTGCCCACCGAGATCGCCGCGGGCCACTTGGTCTCGTGCCCCTCCGTCCGGTCCAACCGGCTCAGCCATCCGGCGTAGACCCCGTCGCCCGGAACGGCCGTGTCCTGGGCCAGGTCCATGTTGGCCGTGGGGAAGCCCAGGAGTTCGCGCCCGCGGGCCGCACCGTGCACGATCTCGCCGACCACGCGGTGCGGGCGGCCCAGCAGGCCGGCGGCGGTCGCCACGTCGCCGTCCTCGAGGAGGGAGCGGACCCGGGTGGAGGTGATGGTGTCGCCTTCGGCGATGAGGCGCACCCCGTCCGCCGTGAAGTCGTACTTCTCCCCCAGCTCGGCCAGGGCGGCGACGTTCCCGGCCGCGCGGTGGCCGAAGCGGAAGTCCTCGCCGACCACCACCGCCGCGGCGTGGAGGCGGTCGACCAGCACCCGCTGGACGAACTCCTCGGCGCTGAGCGAGGACAGTTCCTTGGTGAAGGGCAGGACGCACACGGCGTCGGCCTCGTACGAACCCAGTAGCTCGATGCGCCGCTCGACCCGGGTCAGGACCGGGGGTGTGGCCCCGCGCAGCACGCGCTGCGGGTGGGGGTCGAAGGTGACCACCACCACCGGGAGCCCCAGTTCGCGCCCGCGGGCCACCGCGGTGGCGAGGATGGCCTGATGTCCGCGGTGCACACCGTCGAAGACACCGACCGCCACCACGGACCGCCCCCAGTCGGCGGGAATGTCCTCCAGCCCGTCCCATCGCCGCACGTTCGGCTCCCCTTGTTCGTGGTCGTGAACTTCGTCCGTCTCAAGCCTGCCACGTCGGAGACCGCGCATCCGACACGCACCCGGTGTGGCCCACCGCACTCGGCCACCGCTCTCCCGTAGGCAAAGAAGGGTTGGCGTTGCGCGGACACCCGGTTTACCGTGCCCGGATGGCGATGATCGACACCGGTACGACGAAGCTGGCCTACGACGAGGCCGGGGCCGGGCCCGCGATCGTCTTCGTGCACGCGGGTGTGGCCGACCGCCGGATGTGGGGCCACCAGTTCGCGGAGTTCTCCAAGGACCACCGGGTGGTGCGCTACGACTGGCGCGGCTACGGGGACTCGGCCGACCACGACGGCGGCGTCCGCCACCACGAGGACCTGCTGGCGCTGATGGACGCGCTGGACATCGGCGAGGCGGCCCTGGTCGGTGCGTCCTACGGCGGTGCCTACGCGGTCGATGCAGCCTTGCATGCCCCCGAGCGGGTCAACCGCCTGGCTCTGGTGTGCCCGGGGATGTCGGGGCACGTGTGGCCGGAGTCCTTCGTGCGGGCCGGTCAGGAGATGGCGCTGTCCGCCGTGGCGCAGGATCGCTTGGCCGCCTACCAAGCGGGGAACGCGACACCCGACCAGGCCGACGTGGCGGCCATGGCCGAGGCGCAGGCCCGGTTCATGGTGCTGGGCCCGGATCGCCTCGACGAGGAGATGCCCGCCGAGGCCTGGGACCTGTCGCTGCTGATGCTCCGCGAGATGTACACGCGCCGCTGGGCGAGCCCGGCCAACCACACCGAGTGGCCGGAGCACCCGGCCGCGGACCGCCTCGGAGAGATCGGGGTCCCCACCCTGGTGGTCAAGGGCCTGTCCGAGATCCCCGAGGTCCAGGAGGTCGCCGACCGCTACGCGGAGGGCATTCGGGGGTCCCGGCTGCTGGAGATGCCCGACACCGGCCACCTCCCGTCCATCGAGCGCCCCGGGGAACTCACCGCCGCCCTGTCCGAGTTCCTCAAGAAGTCCCCCCACCACCTCTGAGCCAAGTATCAGAGGAAGAGGAACTACTTTCCCCGAAACCGCACACAGCCGGTGACGCCCCGCTATCTTCACTCATGTGAGCGATTCACTTACATCAGACCTACACGGGGAAACCACCTGGCAGCCATCCGAATGGCATGGTGGCATGATGGGTAGCATAAGTAGCATGAGTGATGCTACTCAGAAGTACTCGATCACCCTGCCCAGGGACATCGCTGAGCGGGCACGCTCCCGAAGCGGGCCCTCCGGCCTGTCCTCCTATGTCGCCGCTGCTGTCGCGAGACAGCTTGAACGGGACAATCTCAACGACCTCATCGGGGAGATGGAAGCACACCACGGTCCTATCACCGATGAAGAGCTCCATCAGACGCGCGAGGAGTTGTACCGGGCTCGCAAGGAGCAGGGCACCCCGGGACCGGTGGAGTAGGTGACACCTAGCCCTCGTCCCAACGGCACGCTCGTTCTCGACAGTGAAGGACTTGCCAAAGCGGTCCTCCAGGATCGGAGTGTCACTCGCTGGCTTGTACTCGCCAGGGCCGAAGACAGTCGAGTCCTTACGAGTTCCGCAACACTCGTAGAAGTGATCCATCCGCGTATCAACCGCGCGGCATTGGACTGGCGGCTCTCACAGATCACCGTCGAACCGGTAGGTGAGCAGACCGCCAGAGAAGCCGCCCGACTGCTGGCCGAAGCAGGCTTGCACGGCCACCGGCATGCCATCGATGCGATGCTGTGCGCCACCGCGCTCGCGGCGCCCGGCCCGGTCACCATCCTGACCTCGGATCCCGACGACCTGCGCAAGCTCTGCGGGGACAAGGTCACGGTCATCAAGATCTGACGCCGACCTGAACGGCGGACGTCCAAGCGGAAGTGTGGTTGATGGTGGACGAGAAGAAACTCGACAGGCTGGCCGACTACTACGGAAACCGGGACATCAGCGAGGAGATCGACGCCGCCGAGCTGGAACAACACGCGTCGTTTGACAAGGTCATTGTCGTCTCCTCGATTGAACTGCCCAAGTACCTGATGGACCGAGTACGGGAAGCAGCCTCCGACGAGGGGGTCAAGCCAACCGTCCTCATGCGCCGCTGGATCGAAGCCGGGCTGGGTTAAGCCGGGGCGAAGACCACTACGGGTTTCATGTGGCCGGGGCGGTTCTCTCCCAGGGCCACCACGGTCCCGTCCGGGGCGAACAGGCCGATCGGGCCCTCCCCGAGGGAGCTCGGTCCAATGCGGTTGCCGTGCCGGATGGCGCGGGTCTCGTCCTCGTCCATGGTGCGCACCGGGAAGGCCACCGCGACGGCCTGGGCCAGCGGGACCTGAGTGAACTCCTCGGCGAGCTGGTCCAGAGTGCGCGCCTGGGACAGGTCGTAGGGGCCCACCCGGGTGCGGCGCAGCGCGGTGAGGTGGCCGCCCACCGCCAGATCCTCCCCCATGTCGCGGGCGAGCGAGCGGATGTAGGTACCGCTGGTGCAGCTGATGACCGCGTCCACGTCCACGAAGGCGCCCTCGGGATCCGGGGTCCGGCGGATGCCGGTCACCTCGAACCCGGTGACGGTGACCTCGCGGGACTTCAGGGCCACCTCCTTGCCCTCACGGGCCGATTTATAGGCCCGCTTGCCATCCACCTTGATCGCGCTGACCTGCGGCGGCACCTGCTGGATGGGGCCGGTGAGCTTGGCGACGGCCGTGTGCACGTCCTCGTCGGACACCCCGGAGGCCTCCGCGCGGGTACCGGGCTCGCCCTCGGCGTCGTCGGTGTTGGTGACCAGACCGAGCCGGATCGTGGCCTCGTAGGTCTTCTCCGTCAGGGTCAGGTGGCCGAGCAGCTTGGTTCCCTTCTCGATCCCCAGCACCAGGACCCCGGTGGCCATCGGGTCCAGGGTGCCCGCGTGCCCCACGCGTCGGGTGCGCGCCAGACCCCTGGTCTTGGCGACCACGTCGTGTGACGTCCAGTCGGCGGGCTTGTCGACGACCAGGACACCGCTCTCGGCCATGGGACTCCTCAGGGATGTGGAAAGGGAAGGGTGGCGGCGCTGGTCGCACCGCCACCCGAAGGGGTGTTACTGGTCTTCGTCCTCGACCTCGCGGGGGACCTTGTACGGGTCCGCCTCACCCGCGGGCTCGGCTCCGGTGGCCCGCTGGGCCACTTCCTCGTCGGACTTGCGCGCGTCGACCAGCAGCTTCTCGATGTGCTGGGCGTTCTCCTGGACCTCATCGATGATGAAGGTCAGGCTCGGGGTGTGCCGGATACCGGTCTGCCGACCGACCTCCGTTCGGATCACACCCTTGGCGCTCTCCAAGGCGGCCGAGCTGGCCGCCTTCTCCTCCTCGGAACCGAACACCGTGTAGTACACCTTTGCGTCCCGAAGGTCCGCGGTGATGCGGGCGTCGGTCACGGTGACGAATCCCAGGCGCGGATCCTTGATGCGCCGGTCCAGCATCTCAGCGACGATCCGCTGGATACGGTCCGCGATCTTGCGCGCGCGTGCGGCGTCAACCATCGTCAGTCTTCCTCTTCGTTGAAGAGCCGCTGCCTGGCGGAGAGCAGCTCCAGTTCGGGACGGCCCGCGACGAAACGCTCGCAGGTGTCCATCAGGTCCCGTGCGTGGGCGGCGGTCGGCGCGACCACCGCCACACCGATCTTCGCCCGACGGTAGAGGTCGTGCTCCCCGACCTCCGAGACCGACACCGAGAACTTCCGGCGCAGTTCGGCGATGACGGGCCGGACCATCGAACGCTTCTGTTTGAGCGAGTGGACGTCTCCGAGGAGGACGTCCAGAGTGAGCGCCCCAACGTACAAGTGATCACCTGTGGTGTTGTGTGAGCCGTCAAAGGCGGGGCCCCGGACACGCTCGTCCGGGGCCCCAGGTGGATCAGTCCGCGCGACCAGCTAGTCGCGGGGCTTCTCCTGCATCTCGTAGGTCTCGATGACGTCCTCGACCCGGATGTCGTTGTATCCGACGCCGATACCGCACTCGAAGCCGTCGCGGACCTCGGTCGCGTCGTCCTTGAAACGGCGCAGCGAGTCGACGTTGAGGTTCTCCGAGATAACCCGGCCCTCGCGGATGAGACGCGCCTTGCTGTTGCGGCGGATGATCCCGTCGCGGACGATCGAACCGGCGATGTTGCCGATCTTCGGCACCTTGAAGACCTCGCGGATCTCGGCGCTGCCGAGCTGGACCTCCTCGTAGATGGGCTTGAGGAGACCCTTGACGGCGGCTTCGACCTCGTCGATGGCCTGGTAGATGACCGAGTAGTACCGGATGTCGACGCCCATGCGGTCGGCCAGCTGGCTGTTCTTGCCCTCGGGCCGAACGTTGAAGCCGACGATGATCGCCTCGGCGGACGACGCCAGGTTGATGTCGTTCTGCGTGATCGCACCGACACCGCGGCCGATGATCCGGATGCTGACTTCCTCGCCACCGGCATCGATCTTGAGCAGCGACTCCTCGAGCGCCTCGACCGAACCGGACATGTCGCCCTTGATGAGGAGGAGCAGCTCGGAGCGCTCGCCCTCCTTGATGGCGGACTGCCAGTTGTCGAGGGTGACCCGGCGGGCCGACTTCGCCTGCTGCGCGAAACGCTCGCGCGCCTCACGCTGGTTGGCGATCTGACGGGCCACACGGTCGTCCTTGACGACCAGGAAGCTGTCACCGGCGCTGGGCACGTTGGTCAGACCCAGCACCTGGACCGGACGGGACGGCTCGGCGCTCTGGACGTTCTCGCCGTGCTCGTCGAGCATGGCGCGGACGCGGCCGTAGGCGTCGCCGCAGACGATGGAGTCCCCGACATGGAGCGTGCCGCGCTGGACCAGCACCGTGGCCATGGAACCGCGACCGCGGTCCAGGTAAGCCTCGATGGCCAGACCCTGCGCCGACATGTCCGGGTTGGCCTGGAGGTCCAGGGCCGCGTCGGAGGTCAGCACGATCGACTCCAGGAGCGAGTCGATGTTGTCGCCGCGGAGAGCGGAGATGTCCACGAACTGGACGTCGCCACCGAACTCCTCGGCCACCAGGCCGTACTCGGTCATCTGGGCACGCACCCGCTGCGGGTCGGCGCCTTCGACGTCGATCTTGTTGACCGCGACGACGATCGGGACGTCGGCCGCCTTGGCGTGGTCGATGGCCTCGGCCGTCTGCGGCTTCACGCCGTCGTCGGCCGCCACGACCAGAACCGCGACGTCGGTGACCTTCGCACCACGGGCACGCATGGCGGTGAACGCCTCGTGACCGGGGGTGTCGATGAAGGTGATCCTGCGCTCTTCCTCGTCCACCTCGGTCGCGACCTGGTACGCACCGATGTGCTGGGTGATCCCGCCGGCCTCGCCGCTGACGACGTTGGCCTTGCGGATGGTGTCCAGCAGTCGGGTCTTACCGTGGTCGACGTGACCCATGACGGTGACCACCGGCGGGCGCGGACGGAGGTCGGCGTCGCCGCCCTCGTTCTCGCCGAACTCGATGGAGAAGGACTCCAGGAGCTCGCGGTCCTCGTCCTCGGGGCTGACGACCTCGACCCTGTAGGTGAGCTCCTCGCCGAGCAGCTGCAGTGTCTCGTCGGGCAGCGACTGGGTCGCGGTGACCATCTCACCCAGGTGCATCATGACCTGGACGAGCGACGCCGGGTTGACGTCGATCTTGTCGCCGAAGTCCGACAGCGAGGCACCACGCGACAGACGGATCGTCTGGTTGTTGCCGCTGGGGATCTTCACGCCGCCGAAGGACGGGGCCTGGAGGTCGTTGAACTCCTGACGCCGCTGCTTCTTGGACTTGCGGGCGCGTCCGGGACGACCGCCGGGACGGCCGAACGCACCGGCCGTTCCGCCACCGCGGCCACGGCCACCGCCGGGACGGCCGCCGAAACCACCGGGACGACCGCCGCCACCGGGGCGCGGACCCGCACCCGCGGGAGCGCCGCCACGGCCGCGGCCACCGCCGCCGGGACGACCGCCACCGCCACCGCGACCGCCGCCCGGGGGCGGGGTCGGGCGCGACGAGGGCATGTTCATCGGGCTGGGACGCGGACCGCCGGGACGGGGACCGGGGCGCGGGCCACCGGCACCACCGGGACGCGGAGCGCCACCGGCGGCACCGCCGCCGGGACGCGGGGTGCGCTGGTCACCCTGCTGCGGACCGGGACGCGGGCCCGGACGCGGAGCACCGCCGCCCGGACGCGGGGTGCGCTGGTCACCCTGCTGCGGACCGGGACGCGGGCCCGGACGCGGAGCACCGCCACCCGGACGCGGAGCGGCCGGCTTGGAGCCCATGCCCGAGGCGTTGGACGCGAACGGGTTGTTGCCGGGGCGCGGACCCGGACGGGGACCGCCCGGACGCGGGCCGCGACCGCCGTCACGGCCACCGGAACGCTCCTGGCGGTCGCCGCGCTGCGGTCGCTCACCGCGGCCGACGGCCGGACCGGGCTTGGGCGCGGCCGGACGGGGCCCTTCGCCGCGGGGCGGCTTCGGACCCGGCTTGGGGCCGGGCTTGGGCGCGGACTCCTCGGGCTTCTCGAAATGCGGCACCGCGGGCTTGTCCACCTGCGGGGCAGGCTTCTCGGCCGGCTCCTCGGGCTTCTGTTCCTGCGGGGCCGCGGGCTTGGCAGCGGGACCCGGCTTCGGGCCCGGCTTGGGAGCGGGCCCCGGTTTGGGAGCTGCGGGGCGCGCGGAGCTCTCGGCGGCGGGCTTGGCGGGGCCGGGCTTTGCAGCCGAGTCACCCTTCTTGCCGTTGCCGTCGGAACCCTTGTCGTCAAAAGCTTCTTGCAGGCGTCGCACGACGGGGGCCTCTATCGTGGAGGACGCCGAACGAACGAATTCGCCCATCTCGTTGAGCTTGGCCAGCACGGCCTTGCTCTCTACACCGAACTCCTTCGCGAGTTCGTACACCCGGACCTTCGCCACTACTCTCCTTCAGCTTCGGTCCGGGACATGGGCTTGTGCCGGACCGTCGTTAGCTTGAGTTACTCATCGCTGCGTACTCATCAGGCGCTCATCGCAATCTCGACCTGCTTCCTCATCGCTACACAACAATGGGCCAGCTCTGCGTGCCGACACAGCACAGCACACCGACCTCGGTCTCTATAACCTCGAGGCCAGCCCAGACATTCCAACCCTATCCGGATCGGCGAAGTGTTCAGTCACGCGGGGCGTCACCGAGTAGGGCCGCCACAAGTGAGGCGTCCCACCCGGTGGAACCTCCACCGTTCCGGTTCCGAAAGGCACGGGACCACACCCTGCGACGTTCGGCGAGCTCGAGGCATCGCCGGTCGTGGTGCAGGTATGCGCCGCGCCCCGGACGTCGACCCCGGGTGTCGGGCGTGATGACCGTGCCCTCGGCCACCAGCCGCACAAGGTCGGACTGGACTGTCCGCGACCGGCACCCCACGCATGTACGCACGGGACGGTCACGACCGTCTTCGGCCACCATATCGTGTCGGGACATACCTGCGACCCGATTAACCGGCCGAAGGTGCGTTGCCACTGCCCGGCTCGACCCCGCCGTAGCCCTCGGCCACAGGCTCGAAAGTCCCCCCGCTGGGCTCATAGCCCTCACCGGCGGCGTCGGCGGGCTCCGCGTCCGAACGGATGTCAATCCGCCAACCGGTCAGGCGCGCGGCGAGCCGGGCGTTCTGCCCTTCCTTGCCGATCGCCAGCGACTGCTGGTAATCGGGCACGACCACGCGGGCCACACGGGCGGCCAGGTCGAGGATCTCCACGGAGCTCACCCGGGCCGGGGACAAGGCGTTGGCGACGAACACCGCGGGGTCCTCGGAGAAGTCGACGATGTCGATCTTCTCTCCGTGGAGTTCGGCCATCACGTTCCGGACACGACTGCCGAGCGGACCGATGCAGGCGCCCTTGGCGTTGACGCCGCCCCGGTTGGAGCGGACCGCCATCTTGGTGCGGTGACCGGCCTCACGGGCGATCGCCGCGATGTCGACTGTGCTGTCGGCGATCTCGGGGACCTCCAGCTCGAAGAGCTTGCGCACCAGGTTGGGGTGGGTGCGCGACAAGGTCACCGAGGGGCCGCGGTGGCCCTTGCGGACCTGCACCACGTAGGCCCGCAGGCGCTCGCCGTGGGTGTAGGCCTCGGTGGGGACCTGCTCCTGCGGGGGCAGGATGGCCTCGATCTTGCCGAGGTCGACCAGGACGTTCCGCGGGTCCTTGCCCTGCTGGATGATGCCGGAGACGATGTCGTGCTCGCGGCCGGCGAACTCGCCCAGGGTCAGCTCGTCCTCGGCGTCGCGCAGACGCTGGAGGATGACCTGCTTGGCCGTGGAGGTCGCGATGCGGCCGAAGCCGGTGGGGGTCCCGTCGTGCTCACCGACGACCTCACCCTCCTCGCCGGTCTCGGCGACCCAGACGACCACGTGGCCGGTGGAACGGTTCAGCTCCACGCGGGCCTTCTTGTCGGCGCCCTCTTCGCGGTGGTAGGCGATCAGCAGCGCGTCCTCGATGGCCTTGGCCACCAGTTCGACGGCGATGTCCTTCTCGCGCTCCAGGCTGCGCAGGACACTCATGTCAATATCCACGGGGCTCCCCCTCTAGTCCGCCGCGTCGGTGTCGGCGTCGCGGCGGAATTCCACCTGGACCTTGGCCTTGGCGATCTTGTCGTAGGCCAGGGTGCGGGTCCGGCCCTTGACGTCCAGGGTCACGCCCTGGTCGTCGGAGTCGGTGACGCGACCGGTGACATCCCCTCCCTCGACGAGGGAGACCTTCACCAGTCGACCGCGGGAGCGCCGCCAGTGGCGCGGCTGCGTCAGCAGACGGTCCACCCCGGGTGAGGTGACCTCCAGGACGTAGGGCAGTTCACCCATCACGTCGGAGGCGTCCAAGCTGTCGTTGACGGCCTGGCTGACCTCGCCGACCGTGTCCAGGTCGACCCCGTTGTCGGAGTCGACCACCACGCGCAGGACCCGGCGCTTGCCCGCCGGTGTCAGCTCGACGGCCTCCAGGTCCAGTCCGGCTTCGGCCAGTACCGGCTCCAGCAGCTCGACAATGCGCTCATCGCGCGCGTGCGCTCCCATGCGTTCTTGCCCCTCAAACGGCGAAATTCCGCCCGCTCGGCCGTCGGCCGTTGAACGGGGCGGTCCAGCTCTGTACGTAGTCTGCATTCGGTCCGCGCCCCACGGGGGACACGTGAGTGCCGCGCGTCGCGTGCGACGGCGGCTGTGGATGCAAGGGTATCCACACCTGGGGCGGCCCCAGGTCGGTAAGTGCGGGCAGGGCGCGTCGCGGCCTCCGGTGCCGGTGGCCGGAAGCCCGCGCTCGTACGGGGTGTCGCGGCGGACCACGCCCGCCCCCGGCCGTGGAAAGATGGGGCTGGCCGCCGCTGACAGCGGGAGCCGTGGAGACCGCGCCGAGGCGCGGGGCAGGGAGGAGACCGCGTGGGCCTGTGGAACGTCAACCGCCGCACAGTGCTGGGTGTCACGGCCATGGGCGTCGCGGCGGCCGGGACCGCGGGTCTGAGCGGTTGCGGAACGGCCGACTGGTATCCCTCCGACGAGACCCCGGACGTGTACGTCCTGCGCTCGCTGATCAGCGACAAGGAGCGGATGATCGTGCGGTACGAGACGGCGCTGGAGAACGGCACGGGCCCCTCGGAGCTCCTGGAGGAGTTGCTGGAGCACCACCTCACCCACGTGGACTCCCTCGTCAACGCCCTACCGGAGGACTTCGCCCAGGACGAGGACGAGCCCGGCGGAGAGACCGGGCCCGGCGGGGCGGAGGACGGCCAAGAGCCCCCGGCCGAGGACCCAGCGCTGGACGCGGTGCTCGACGTGTCGGGGCTGCGCGCCCTGGCGGCCGCGGCGACCAGCGCACGGCTCGACCAGGCGGCGGCGGTCACCGACCCCGCCCTGGCCCAGCTCATCAGCGGGATCGGCGCGTGCGAGGCCGGGCACGCCCACCTGCTCGCGCGGGCCTGAGCGCGCCCGCCGCCCAGCTCCCGAAACACAGCTTCCGCACCCCGGCCGACGCCCCGCAAGGAAGGCACACACGTTGAGCGACAGCGCTACGCCCTTGGAGACCGCCGCTGAGAGCCCGGCCACGGAGGAGGGCGGCGACCCCACCGCCGCGGCGCTGGCGGAGGCCCTGAGCGCTGAGCACGCGGCCGTGTACGGGTTCGAGTTCATCGGCGGGGCGGCCGAGGACGAGGACCGCCGCGATCGCGCGTCGGAGGCCGCCTACCAGCACAAGGCGCTGCGCGACGCCCTGCACGAGGCCGCGGTGGAGCGGGACATCGACCCCCCGCCCGCGCTGTCGTCCTACCCGCTGCCCGAAGGGCGCGGCGGCGAGGACATGGACTCCTTCGCCGCGGGCCTGGAGACGACCTCGGTGGACGCCTACCTGTGGTTGAGCGCCTCCGCCGACACCGACCTGCGGACCACCGCGGCGCGCAGCCTCCAAGAGGCGACGGTCCGGTCCCTGGAGTGGGGCGCAGGCCTCGACCCCCTCCCCGGTTTCGGGGAGAGCTGACGACGGGGGCGGCGGCCCGGGGTCCGGGCCGCCGCCCCCGTCGTGCGGATGCTGCCTGAGAGCCTACTGACAAAGGGGTTTGGTTACCCGGACCGCGGCCAGGAGCAGCCGGAGCCCCCATGAGCGGAAACTATTGGGCGCTAGTGCCCACACACAGAACTGAAGTTGCTTCAGTTCGGTAGACACCTGTGAGCTGGGTTTCCCTGCTGGTGCGGGGTTCCCTGCTGGTGCGGGGTTCCCCGCTGGTGCGGGGTTCCCCGCTGGTGCGGGGTTCCCCGCTGGTGCGGGGTTCCCCGCTGGTGCGGGGTTCCCTGCGGGTACGGGGTTCCCCGTTTCCTGCCGCTTGATGGTGGCCGTCTCCGCTGCGCGCGTCAAGGTCGTCGCCATCGAGCGCTTCGCGCGTCATTGGCGCTCCACCTTGACCCGCTTCGCTGCGACGGCGGGTCGGCGGCAGTCAGGAAACGGGGGGCGTGTGGTCGGGGCGGCGACGGGACCGGCCTTCGGCCGGGAACTGCCCCGGGCCTGCGGCCCGGTCCGGCCGTGGCCGGCCGGATTCCTTCCCGTAGGTCTGGTTGTGTCGGCAGGCGCGTCGCAATCCAGTGGCCGGCCGGCGACGAAGAGCCCGATCAGGTGCCTGGGTGGCTGGGCGCGTCCCACCGGTCTGGCGGCTCGGTGGGTGGACCGGTCGGGGCGGGGTGGTGCTGTTGGACCGGTCGGGTGTGGGTTCCAGGGCATCGACCCCCCTGCTGGAGTCATTTTGGGCACCGAGAATGCCTCCAGGGAGGGGGCTCACCGGCCCCCGGGTGCTTCCGGGAGGGGGCTCGGCGCCCCAGGCGCCCCCATGTGGGGGGGTAGCGGGCGCCCCCGGTGGGCGCCCCACACGGAGGCAGCCCCGCTGTCCGAAACCAGCCCGGTGGTGGTGACCGCTGCGTCCAAAACCGGTTCATCCCCGATGATCTTGCCCCCAGCTCCACCCTCGGCCGTCGAGGGTGGAGACAGGGGCAAGATCATCGGGGAAGGGGGAGCTGAGTCTGACCGAAAGCCCGGTGGGACGCGCTCTGCCATGCGCCCGGCCTGATCGGGCCCTTCGTCGCCCACTGGCCACTGGATTGCGACGCGCTGGCCGATCAAGCCGGGCGGACGGGCAGGGATCCGGCCGGCCACGGCCGGAGGGCCGGGGCACCAGGCCCGGACGGGCGAAGCCCGGCCCACCGGGCCGGACGGGCGAAGCCCGGCCCACCGGGCCGGACGGGCGAAGCCCGGCCCACCGGGCCGGAGGGCCGGGGCCCGAAGGGACCCCTTGGCTACCCCGACCACACGCCCCCCGTTTCCTGACTGCCGCCGACCCGCCGTCGCAGCGAAGCGGGTCAAGGTGGAGCGCCAATGACGCGCGAAGCGCTCGATGGCGACGACCTTGACGCGCGCAGCGGAGACGGCCACCATCAAGCGGCAGGAAACGGGGCAACCCGCACCCGCAGGGAACCCCGCCACAGAGGAAACCCCCACCTGGGACCCCACCCTCACGGCAATCCCCGCCCACCCTTTGTCAGCTTGTCAGCAGACTCTGCGGTGCCTACTCGGCGCAGGCGGCGACGGTGCGCTCGATGATCTCCTCGACCGGGAGGTCGTCGCGCTCGCCGCTACGGCGGTCGCGGAGCTCCACGACGCCGTCCTTGAGGCCTCGGCCGACGATGACCACCGTGGGGATGCCCAGCAGCTCGGCGTCGTTGAACTTCACGCCGGGGGCCGCCTTGCGGTCGTCGACCAGCACGCGCAGGCCCCGGGCCTCCAGCTCACGGCCGATCCGCAAGGCCTCCTCGACCTCACCGCCCTTGCCGGTACCGACCACGTGCACGTCCGCGGGGGCGATTTCGCGCGGCCAGACGATGCCCTTGTCGTCGTGCGACTGCTCGACGACGGACGCCACGACGCGCGAGACACCGATGCCGTAGGAGCCCATGGTGACGCGCTTGGGCTTGCCGTCCTGGCCGAGGGCGTCCAGCTTGAACGCGTCGGTGTACTTGCGGCCGAGCTGGAAGATGTGCCCGATCTCGATGCCCCGCGCGGTGTACAGCGTGCCCTTGCCGTCAGGCGAGGCGTCGCCGTCGCGCACCTCGGCGACGTCGATGGTGCCGTCCGGGGTGAAGTCGCGCCCGGCCACCAGGTCGACGATGTGGTGGTCGGTCTTGTCCGCGCCGGTCACCCAAGAGGTGCCGGTGACCACGCGCGGGTCGACCAGGAAGCGGACCTTGTTGTCGATCAGCGCCTTCGGGCCGATGTAGCCCTTGGTGAGGAAGGGGTTGGCGGCGAAGTCCGCCTCTTCCAGGATCGAGACCTCGGCGGGCTCCAGCGCGGCCTCGAGGCGCTTGAAGTCGACCTCGCGGTCGCCGGGTACCCCGATGGCGAGGAGCTCCCACTCTTCGCTTCCGGGGGTACGGGTCTTGACCAGGACGTTCTTCAGGGTGTCGGCCTCGGAGAAGTCGCGGCCCATCCCGGCGTTGTTGAGGAAGTCCACCAGGGTCTGGATGGTGGCGGTGTCCGGGGTGTGGTGGACCCGGGCCTCGGGCAGCCCTTCGACGGGCAGTTCCGCGGGTGCCGGGGTCTTGACTGCCTCGACGTTGGCGGCATAGCCGGACTCCGTGCTGCGCACGAAGGTGTCCTCACCGGTGGGTGCGACGGCCAGGAACTCCTCGGAGGCCGAACCGCCCATGGCGCCGGAGGTCGCGGAGACGATGACGTACTCCAGGCCGAGCCGCTCGAAGATCCGGATGTAGGCGGCCCGGTGCTTGTCGTAGGAGGCCTGCAGGCCCTCGTCGTCGATGTCGAAGGAGTAGGAGTCCTTCATGTGGAACTCGCGGCCGCGCAGGACACCGGCGCGGGGCCGCGCCTCGTCGCGGAACTTCTCCTGGATCTGGTAGAGCACGACCGGGAAGTCCTTGTAGGACGAGTACTCGCCCTTGACCAGGACGGTGAAGAGCTCCTCGTGGGTGGGGCCGAGCATGTAGTCGGCACCCTTGCGGTCCTGGAGCCGGAACAGGTTGTCGCCGTACTCGTCCCAGCGGCCGGACGCCTCGAAGTACTCCTTCGGCAGCAGCGCGGGCAGGAGGACCTCCTGGCCGCCCATGGCGTCCATCTCCTCGCGGACCACGCGCGACACGTTCTCCAGGACCCGCTTGCCCAGGGGCAGCCAGGAGTAGACACCGGGGGCGGCGCGGCGGACGTAACCGGCCCGGACGAGCAGCCGGTGGCTCGGCACCTCGGCGTCCGCCGGGTCCTCACGCAGGGTGCGCAGGAACAGGGTCGACATCCGCAGTAGCACGGCCACTCCTCGGTGATCGCGCCCAGAGGGCGCGGTTGGAAAACTTGGGGAAACCCAGGCTAGCGGTCCTCGGAGGGGTTTCGCGCGTCCGTTTCGACAAGGGCCGCGGGAGGCCTAACGTAGGAGGGATTTCCCTAACGTAGGAGGGATTTCCAGATGTGAGGCGGGGACATGGGCAGACGTGTGCGTGACAGGGTCGAGGCCGAGGACGAGGTCTCGGCGGTGCCCGGGGTGGACCTCCTCGCCGACGCGGACCGCCCCAACTCGTGGTTCCTCCTGGTGGAGGGCACCCCGCAATCGCACGTGGACCTGTCCGACCCCGCTTACCTGGACTTCTCGTACGTGCGCCGGATCGCGCACGCCGCCGACCTGGTCGCCCCCGAGGGCGAGCCGATCGAGGCGATGCACCTGGGCGCCGGAGCGCTGACGGTGGCGCGCTATGTGGCGCACAGCCGCCCGAAGTCACGGCAGCGGGCGGTGGACGTGGACCCGGCTCTCGTGGAGACGGTACGGCGGCGCCTCCCTTGGGACCGCAAGGCGCAGCTGCGCGTGGGCATCGGCGACGCCCGGGACTGGATCGCCGCCCGGCACGACTCGAGCGCCGACCTGATCGTGTCCGACGTGTTCGCCGGGGCACGGACCCCGGCCCGGCTGACCTCGATGGAGTTCTACGCCGAAACCGCCCGGGTCGTGCGGCCCGGCGGGTTCCTGGTGGTCAACATCGGTGACGGCTACGCCCTGAAGCACACCCGGACCCAGGTCGCCACGGTCGCTTCGGTGTTCCCGCACGTGGTGATGACCGCGGAACCCGGCGTCCTGCGCGGTCGCCGCTTCGGCAACCTGGTCCTGGTGGCGGGCCACCGGGCGCTGCCGACGGACGAGCTGGGGAGGCTGGCCCACCGCGATCCGGAGATGGCCAGGATGGTGGAGGGCGAGGACCTGGACCGGTTCGTCTCCGGGAGGGCGCCGGTCCGCGACGCCGACGCGGTGGACTCCCCCGCTCCCCCGACCGACATCTTCTGAGAGTTGGTCGGGCCCGGTCTCCTCGAGCAGCGGAGTACGCCCCCGGGAGTAGGCCCGACCCCGAAGTGACCTCCTGAGGGGGACGGCGTCCCGGAGGGGACCGCCGTACTGTCGGACTCGTGGCAGCACTACTCACCCGCGTTCCCCGTCCCACCCGAACCGACCTCTGGCTCGCCTTGGGGCTCCTGTTGCTGTCGGTGGGCAGCACGGCCGTGATCGAAGTGGTCGATCCGGTCCCGGAGGACACGCGTCCCTGGCCATGGGGGTACGCGCTCATCCTCGTGGCCTGCGCGCCGGTGCTGTGGCGTACCGCGTGGCCGTGCGTGACGGCGGCGGTGACGGTGGTGGCCGCGACCGTCTACTACCCGCTCTCCTTCCCCGACGGCGCGGTCATGCTGAGCGCGCTCGTCATGCTCTACACCGTCGTGCGCTGGGGCTACCGGATCTTCGGCTGGCTCCTGGGGCCGGGGCTGTTCGTCCTGCTCAACACTTACACGCTCCTGAAGGGCGGTGCCCTGCGCGCCGACTCCGTGGCCACCCTCGCCTGGATCATCGTGCTGCTGTGCGTCGCCGAGATCCTGCGGTGGCGCGCCGACTACCAGCGGGCGGACCGGGAGCGCGAGGCCGGAGCGCAGCGCACCATGGAGGAGGAGCTTCTCCGCAGGGCCTCGGACGAACGGCTGCGCCTGGCGCGCGACGTACACGACACCGTCGCGCACAACATCTCGCTCATCAACGTGCAGGCCGGGACGGCGCTGTACCTGATGGAGTCCCAGCCCGAGCGGGCCGCCGAGGCGCTCGCCACCATCAAGCAGACCAGCAAGGACACGCTCACCGAGCTGCGCTCCACGCTGGGTGTACTGCGCGCGGTGGACGAGGCTGCTCCCCGGTCCCCGGTCCCTGGGCTCGACCGGCTCCAGGACCTGGTGGAGGGCGCCCGTACGGCGGGGTTGGCCGTGGACCTGTCGGTGACCGGCACCGAACGGCGTCTCGCCGTCGGTATCGACGGGGTGGCCTACCGGGCCGTGCAGGAGGCGCTCACCAACGTGGTCCGGCACTCCGGCTCGGACCGGGCCCGGGTCGGGATCGATTACGGCCCCTCGGCCCTGGTCCTGGAGGTCACCGACGACGGCCGCGGGACCGTGGGGCCGCCGGCCCCGGGCAACGGCATCACGGGGATGCACGAACGGGCCGCCCTCGTCGGGGGAACGGTGGACGCCGGACCCGCCGAGGGTGGAGGATTCCGGGTGCGGGTCGCGCTGCCGGTCGACGGCGGCCCCGCCCAAGGGCAAGGGGAACCCGATGAACGGGGGGAACACGGTGATCCGGGTACTGCTCGCCGATGACCAGGCCTTGGTCCGGGCGGGGTTCCGTGCCCTGTTGGACAGCGCCCCCGACATCGAGGTGGTCGCGGAGGCCTCCGACGGCGGGGAGGCGGTCCGCCTCGCCCGCGCCGAGCGCCCCGACGTGGTGCTGATGGACATCCGGATGCCCGGCGTGGACGGCTTGGCAGCCACCGAACGCATCCTCGCCGAACCCGCGCTGGACCGGACGCGGATCGTCATCCTCACCACGTTCGACCTGGACGAGTACATCTTTGAAGCGTTGAGGGGCGGCGCGAGCGGCTTCCTGGTCAAGGACACCGAACCCCACGACCTGCTCCAGGCGGTGCGGGTCGTCCACGGGGGCGAGGCGCTCCTGTCCCCCGGCATCACCCGGCGCCTCATCGCCGACTTCGCCCGCCGCCCTGCCCGGTCTCCGGAGCCCTCTGTGCGACTCAACGGGCTCACCGAACGCGAGCGCGAGGTACTCGCCCTGGTCGGCCGCGGCCTGTCCAACGAGGAGATCGCCGGGGAGCTGGTGCTCAGCCCGGCCACCGCCAAGACCCACGTCAGCCGCACCATGGTGAAGCTGGGCGTGCGCGACCGGGCCCAACTGGTGGTGCTCGCCTACGAGACCGCGCTCGTGACACCCGGATGGACCCGGGACCACCCTTAGAGGGCCCTGAGGGACATCCGGGATCGCCCGTACACCCCGGGAAGTAGGCCCCTTCCCCGCATACCTCACTCGGGGGTGGCCAAGAGTCGCCCGGGAGACGATGTGGCGGCCCCGGCCGTCGGCGGATGCTGTTCAGCGTCCCCACCCGCCGACCGCAGAGGCCGCACGATGTTCGAGGACCCGCTCGCCCTAGCCCGGCTGCAGTTCGCGCTGACCGCGGCCACGCACTACATGTTCGTGGCGCTCACGCTCGGGCTGGCCCCGTACATCCTCACCACCCAGCTCCTCGCGACACTGCGCGGCGATCGCGCGCGGATGACCTCCGTGCGCTTCTGGGGAGGCCTCTACCTGGTCAACTACGGCATGGGGGTCCTGTCCGGCCTGGTGATGGAACTCCAGCTCGCGCTGAACTGGACCGGGCTGCACGAGATGTTCGGGTACACCTTCGCCGCTCCGCTGGCCATCGAGACGATGACCGCCTTCTTCGTCGAGTCCACGTTCCTCGGGCTGTGGATCTTCGGTTGGGACCGGATGGGGCGCTGGGCGCACCTGTTCTGCTTCCTGGTGGTCACCGTGACGGCGTACTCGTCCGCGTGGTGGGTGCTGGTCGCCAACGGCTTCCTACGGCACCCGGTGGGCTTCGAGATAGTGGACGGGGTCGCGCACATGACGGACCCCGTCGCCATGATGACCAACCCGGCGGCGGTGTTCGCCTTCCTGCACGTGATCACCGGCGCGCTGCTCCTGGGTGCCTTGGTCGTGGCGGCCGTGAGCGCCTACCACCTGAAGCGCGACAGCGACCCGCACGGGATCTTCCGGCGCGGGAGCCGTTACGCGGCACTGATGGTGTGCGTGATGCCGTTCCTCGTGGTGAGCTTCGGCGGCGCCCAGTTCCAGATCTTCGGGGAGGACCCGCCCACCAGCGGGCTGACCTACAGCGCCGCCGAGATCGAGGCGATCGAGAGCGGTGGGCAGAGCGCGTTCCTGACCGCGGCCAACGTCACCGGCGACGTCGTGATGATGGCCGCCTGGGGTGTGATGTTCTTCCTGGGCCCGCTCATGCTCGCGGCCCAGTACATCGGCCTGCTCCACCCTCGGCGGTGGTTCCCGTCCCCGGACCGGGGCCGCACGCGGATGCGGTTCCCGGCCCTGCGTACCGCCGGAGTCCACCTCCGCGGGTGGGGACTGGCCGCGCTCATGGTCTCCCCGTTCCTCCCCTACCTGGCCAGCATCGGCGGCTGGGTCTACCGCGAGACCAACCGCCAGCCCTGGGTGGTGGTGCACCACCTGACCACCGCCGATGCCGTGACCCCGATGTCCCCGGCCGCGGCCCTGGTGTCCTGCACCCTCTTCACCGTCGCCTTCGGCGCCCTGGCCGTCGTGACGTACTGGCTCCTGGTCCGCTTCGCCCGGCGCGGCCCAGCGGGCGGCCCGCTGGCCGAACGCCGCGAGGACGAGCCCGAGGAGCCCACCGCCCCCGTCCCCACGTTCTGAGAGCCAGAGGGAAAACGCCATGGAACTCGCCTCCGCACTGCTCCTCGCCCTGTTCGTCGTGGGCTACCTGGTCCTGGCCGGGTCCGACATCGGCCTGGGCATGCTCATGCCGCACGTGGCGCGCACGCCCGCGGAGCGCCGCCGCGTGGTGGCCGCGATCGCGCCCTACTTCCTGGCCTCCGAAGTGTGGCTCGTCGCCGCTCTGGGAGTGATGGCGGGCCTCTTTCCCGTCCTGGAACACCGGGTGGTCGGCGACCTGTGGCCGGTGCTGGTCGTCCTGCTGGCCGGGTGGCTGACCCGCGACGCGGGGCTGTGGTTCCGTGCCCGGGTGGACGACGCCCGGTGGCGGTCGGCCTGTGACACCGCGATCGTGGCGGGCAGCTGGATCTTGGCGGTCTCGTGGGGGCTCGTCCTGGCCGGGCTGGTCGGCGGCGGGCTGTCCGCGAACCCGTCCACCGTTCTGGGCGCGGCCGCCGTCGTGGCCCTGTTCGCCCTGCGCGGGGCGGCCTTCGGGGCGGAGCGCCTGGTCGGCCCGGGTGACGGGGAGGGCTCGGACGGCGGGGAGAGCGCGGACGCCGCCGCCCTGGCCACCCGGGGCCTGGCCCGGACGGCGCTGGGGGCCGTCGTGGCGGCATCGGCCGCCGCGGTCGCCTTCGGCGGGGTCGACCTGGACCGCCCCGGTGTGGCGGTGGTGCTGTTGGCCGCGCTGCTTGCCGCCTTGGCCGCGACCAGCGGGCTGACCGGACCGATGCTGTCCCGGCACACGTCGGCGCTGGCCATCGCGGTGCCCGGGCTGCTGGTCGCGCTGTCCGCCCCGCTGCCGTCGGCGGACATCCCCGGCATGACCGGGGTGTTCGTGTGGTCGGTGCTGCTGCCCACAGTTCCGGTCATGTTCGTCGGTCAGGTTTGGCTCTACCGAACGACACGTCGGCTGGCGGCCTCCCCTACCTTCTTCGCCTGAAGGGTGATTCGGGGAAACCGCAGTTCAGCGCGGGACCGGCTGGGCTACTCAGGGCTGAGGCGACCGCGATCCCCCGGGTCATGGAAAGGCAGGTTCCGCACCATGGGTTGGGAAAGCCGGGCAGCGGGCATTCCCTGTTGCGGGAACGCGCCCGTGACGCCGCCTCCCGGCGGAGGGAGGACTCTGGCGTGATCGCGCACGGGTGCTGTGTCGAGCCCTGAGGAGGGACTGTGACCCATCCCCTGACGAGACCTCCGTACCTGAGCGGCTGCAACTGCGGATCCAGCTGCGGCTGCGGCTGCCAGAGCGGCGGTTCCTGCAGTTGTGGCGGCGGCTGCGGCTGACCGGACCATGGAAGCGGGTCCGCGCGGCCCGGTTCCCACCCCTTCCAGCGGGCCGCCCCTCCCCTTGGGGGCGGCCCGCGCACGTATTTCCGGCCGGCGAACATCCTTTTCGGGCCAGGCCACTTCCCGCGTATCGCGACATTGTGCGACGATTTGTGTACGCTGAGTCACAGCGCTTTCCTTTCGGGGGAGCCGCTGCGTATCCACCCGTTGGGGGAGATCAGCGATGCCGCCGTTCACCAGACCAGTGACACGGAGGGGACGCCCCTCCGAGCACACGAGGCTGCTCCAGTGTGTGCAGGGAATCCTGGAGCGCTCCGATCGCGCAGTCCCTTGGGAACCGGATACCGTCGGGCTTCCCGACGCCCGCTCTGACAGCGCCCTGGCCCGCATCAACGACCTCGCCTTCTACGCGAACGCCCGCAACGAAGTGTCCGCGCTGGCCGGGGTCTGCGTGGACCTCCTGCTCCTGCACAGCCCGGATCCGGGGGAAGGGCACGAATGCCAGGGCTGCGGACTGGCCTGGCCCTGCCCGACCTTCGACGAGATCGCGCGCCTTCTCAGCTGACCCGGACACCTCCGCTGAACCCGGCCGCACCCACGAGGCCCGACCGCACCCTCGAACGGCGGCACACGGACGCACCCCCGGAAACACGGACGTCGCCCGCCGAAGTCGGGGCGCGATCCGACTTCGACGGGCGACGGTCCTTCGGTTCGCCTGCCGTCAGCGGCACCCCACGACCGAACTGTTGGGTGCCCTCACCGGGCGAGGCTTACTCAGAGGTTAATACTGGAACTCGTTCTACCGCAAGACCCGAGCGCCACTCGGTTGGCACGAAAACCCCAGTGAACAAGGGGACACGGGTCATCTGGAACAAGATCTACTATGCCTGGGATTCCGGAGCATGGGGGAAGGCCAGGCCCAGGGGCGGGGGACAGCCCCTGGGACCGACCGCGAGTGACAGGCGCGGCAATCCACAACTCTCGGTGAGCGAGAGGCCCTCCCAACCGCGTCGAGGGCGCACCATGCACCACTGACGTTAGCCAGGCACCGGTAACGCGAACACCCCCCTTCAGATAACTGGAGCGTCTCGATTCCCCCCGGGAGTATCCTGAACACCCCTCATGACCTGCGATAACTCAGCAGCGCCCACGCTTGCGCACAGCCCTCCTCCTGGGCAAACAAAAAGCCCCCGCCGGACAAACCGAAAATGGAAACGCTCCGCAACAACCCGAATAAAGGTTGCAGGGGGTTGCAATTCCAACGGGGGCATAAATGGATCTTCGCCCGGATCATCCCGGGGAAGACCGGTCAGCTAATCCTGGTCGCCAGCAGGTACGCGCCCGGCGAATCCGCGTCGACGATTTCCGTTACCCTCCAGGCCTGGCCACCGACACTGAACACATCACCCACACGAACATCGACCATGGGCGTGGGGCGCCAGTCTTTCGGACCGCCGATTTTTGCCACCGGCAGACCGTCATCATCGGTCCAGAAGCTCCCTCCGCCAACGGGCCCGCCCGCGAAGCGGTCGTTGCGCCCGTAACTGATCTTCTCCTGCGCGCCGATCTCGTGGACCACCGTCGATTCAGTCCCAACCGTCTCAGGTTCCTTTGAAAACGCATCCATTTTAACCCTCCCGAGCTCTTTACACAGAGAACCGGCGGCCCGGCTTCGCGTTTCAGCAGACGAACCGACAAAAGTAATGCGCGGGCCGGGACTTTAGTCCCGACCCGCGCATATGGCGATGTGAAGAATTCTCAGTCGTCGCTCGACGAACCCCGGCCGCCCTTGAGCCTGCCCACGAGCGTCTCCAGGGCCGAGCTGAACGGGTGGTCGTGCACCATGTAGGTCCACGTCATCGACGGGCGCTTCACCCCGACCGAACCCACGTCGAGCTCGCCGTCCACCACCTCGAGCTCGTCGAAGGTGGTCGCCGCCCTGGCACGGGCGTCGTCGAGGAAGCCCTTGAAGACCGGCACGGCCTCGCGGTTGAACTCGTCCAGCGGGTCGCGTCGGCCCAGGAAGCGCAGGTGGATGCCCTCGCGCAGTTCCGAGAGGAACGCGTTGTGGTCGGTCCAGCCGCGGTCCAGGTGGTACAGGGTGATCGACCGGGCGGCCTGCGCGACCCGCTCGGCGTCCAACTCCTCCACCAGCTCCTGGTGGCGCTCCTTGCTGTCCTTGGCGATGTGCTCGTCGCCCAGGTTGCCCGTGAGGACCAGCTCGCGGTGCTCCAGGACCACGTCGCGCTGCACGTCGATGAGCTTGTTGTACCGCCACGTGTTGCGGTGGACCTCCAGCAGCTGCCCCTCGGAGACCCGCTGGGCGTGGTCGACCATGCCCAGCCAGCCCTCTTCGGTGATCTCGCCGTCGGCCGTGGTCTGGTAGCCGGTGGTCTCCGGGGCGTTGTTCACCAGCAGGTCGTCGTCCATGCTGACGAAGAACACGGAGTCGCCGGGGTCGCCTTGGCGTCCGGCGCGCCCGCGGAGCTGGCCGTCCAGACGGCTGCTGGGGTAGCGGCCGAAGCCCATCACGAACAGGCCGCCGGTCTCCACGACACGCTCGCGGTCGGACATGTCACTGCCGCCGAGCCGGATGTCGGTACCGCGGCCGGCCATCTGGGTGGACACCGTGATCGCACCGTAGGTACCGGCCTCAGCGATGATGGAGGCCTCGTTGGCGTCGTTCTTCGCGTTGAGAACCACGCATTCCAGACCGGCCTCGCGCAAGCGGTCGGCAAGGAGCTCGGACTCGGCGACGTCCTGGGTGCCGATGAGGATCGGGCGGCCGCTCTTGTGGACCTCCTCGACCCTCGCGATGAGGCCGTCTTCCTTCTCCTCCCGCGTGGCGTACAGGCTCGTGCCGTGGTCCTCGCGGATATTCGGCTTGTTGGAGGGGATGACCGCGACCTCGAGTTCGTAGAACTCGCGCAGCTGCTCGGCGACGGACATCGCGGTACCGGTCATACCGCCGAGCGTCGGGTAGCGCAGCACCAGGGACTGGACGGTGATCGAGTCCAGGACCTCGCCGGTCTCGCTGACCGCCACCTTCTCCTTGGCCTCGACCGCGGCCTGCAACCCGTCCGGCCAGCGCTGGAGCAGGGCGATCCGGCCCCGCGACTCGTTGATCAGCCGCACCTCGCCGTCGCGGACCACGTAGTGGACGTCGCGCTGGAGGAGTACGTGTGCGTGCAGGGCCAGGTTGACCTGCGGAAGCACCGAGGTGTCGTCCTCGGAGTACAGGTCGACACCGTCCAGGGTCTTCTCCACCGCGTCGATACCGGCGTCGGTGAGCTGGACGTTGCGCCCCTCGCCGTCGACCTCGTAGTGGAGGCGCGGTTTGAGGCCGCGTACGACGTCGGCCATCTCGACGTCGGCCGGGACGCTCTCGGCCGCGCCGGCCAGGACCAGGGGCACCCGGGCCTCGTCGACGAGCACGGAGTCGGCCTCGTCGATGATGGCGACGTGGGGTTCGGGGACGACCCGGTCGTCGATGTCGGTGACCATGCGGTCGCGCAGCACGTCGAAGCCGAGTTCGCTGACGGCGGCGTAGGTGACGTCGCAGCCGTACGCCTCCTTGCGCTGCTCGACGGTGGACTCCTCGCTGATCCAGCCGACGGTCACACCGAGCATCTTGTACAGGGGGCGCATCCACTCGGCGTCGCGCTTGGCGAGGTAGTCGTTGACGCTGAGCAGGTGGACGCGTTTGCCGCGCAGCGCGAACCCGGCCGCGGCGAGGGTACCGGCGAGCGTCTTGCCCTCACCGGTGGCCATCTCCGACACGTGGCCGTCCAGCAGCGACATGACGCCGAGGAGCTGCACGTCGAAGGGGCGCTCGTCGAGAGTGCGCAGGGCCGCCTCGCGGCCGACCGCGCACAGACTGACGAGGTCGTTGGTGGAATAGGGCAGCTCGGCGTAGCCGAGCTCGATGGCCTTCTCTGTCAGCTCGGCATCGCTGAGTTCTCGCAGACCCTCCTCTTCGGCCTCGATCGCCGGCAGGAGCTTGGTATAGGGCCGCAGGTCCACCGCACCGGGCTTACCCAGTAGACGGCGGACGCTTTCCGCCATTCGTCCGAACACCACGCCAGGGTAACGCCGGACACAACTGATTGGTTCCCCACGGGCGGCCCCTTGTCGTCAGCAACGGCACGAAACCACCCCATAGGGGCTGTGGACCGCGGGCACCCCGGGGCCGACGCCCGGGGCCGGTCAGACGAGCTGGCGCTGGGTCCGCTGCCGGGCTTCCAGGGCCATAGCGTGTTTGACCAGGGTCACCAGGACCCGAACCACGGACCTGCGGTCGCGCGCGTCGCAGTAGACGACCGGGACTTCCGGTGCCAGGTCGAGGGCGTCACGCAGTTCCTCGGCGCTGTAGGCCATCTCGGGGTCGAACTCGTTGACGGCGACGACGAAGGGCAGGCGGTACTGGCGCTCGAAGTAGTCGAGGGCCTGGAACGTGTCCTCAAGGCGCCGGGTGTCCGCGAGGATCACCGATCCGAGGGCGCCGCGCACGAGGTCGTCCCACATGAACCAGAAACGCTGCTGACCCGGGGTGCCGAACAGGAAGAGGGTGAGGTCGGTTTCCAGGGAGATCCGGCCGAAGTCCATGGCCACCGTCGTGCTGGTCTTGTCCGGAGTGTGCGAGAGGTCGTCCACACCCGCGCTGGCCGCGGTCACCGCGGCCTCGGTGCGGACCGGGGGGATCTCCGACACAGCCCCGACGAACGTGGTCTTTCCGACCCCGAAGCCCCCGGCGATGATGATCTTGGTGGACAGCTCGGTGGGTGCGTGAACGTTGTTCGTGCTGTTAGCTGAGTGGATCACAGTTTGTCCTAGCGAGAGTGCCGGGCCTGCACGGACAGTTGGCTCACACGACCCGGTCTGGAGGGGCGCGGTGCTCCCGGGGCCGATACCCCCGAGAGAACGACCGCACAAGGAACCTAACACCGGAAGGGCGCTAGGATCCGGGGTTTCGGCACAGTGGGGCACGAGGTCACAACCCCGACGAGCGTGCAGGTTTCGGTCGTCGGACAGGGGAAGGGGCCCCGAGGTCGGATGTCCACCTCGTGGCAGGGAGTCCGCCTACCCGACGGACCGTAGTCAGGCAAGCACATTCCTGTACCCCGGCAGGTCGACTTTACGACATTGTGAGCGGCCATTTTCGGCCGCTTTCGGCCGCGCCAATCCCTGTCCGGCATGGCTCCCGCCCTCTACGGTGGAGAACAAGGCACCCACCGAAGTGCGGTCGCTACGGACTCCTGGCACGAGGACGCGACCACCACGGGGCCTAGGCGGCGCCTTGGGGCGCACGACCGCCACCGACGTCTCGCTCTTCGACGTCGGACCGGCCGTACTCCCCCGTCGGGCGCGCCAACAACCCCACCGGCCCACAACCGTCCACGTGGGCCGGTGGCGGTTGTCGTGCGGTGCTGGTTCGGGGCCTCCGCCCGCCCGTCGCCCGCCACCAACCCTCACCGGACGCCTACGGCGCGGTCTTTGTCAGGGCTAGCGGCTTGCCTCGTCTTGCACCGTGCTTGCTACAACCCAGACTCTCCGGCGCTCGAACGGGCACCCCCCTGTGGTTGCGCTCTGCGACATGATGCTCGCTATGGCTCAGCGGATCCTTCAGGGCATCCCCCGGGAGTTGCGCATTGCGGAAGGTACTTGCCTTAGCACGGCAGCGTCTTCGCGGTATCGCCTGGGCTTGCTCTTTGCGGGAGGACTCCTGTGGCTCACGCGGAAGGGTCTGTGGCTGGCGTAGCAGGGAACGAACTCCGGCGGGGTGCGTAGGATGGACGGGAACCCTCCCCGAACGGCGCAGCGCGCCTGTTGCCGGGTCGAGGGGCTGTCACTTCCGTACGTATCTCCCAAGGGAGCCGAGAAACCCACATGTCCGATCAGCGCGTCGTCCGCCCCACTCCCATCAGCGGTTTCCCCGAATGGACCCCACAGGTCAGGGCCGTGGAGCAGCGCTGGCTGGACCATATCCGGGCCGGATTCGAGTCCTTCGGCTTCGCCTCCGTGGAGACCCCCTCAGTGGAGAACCTGGACGTACTGATGGCCAAGGGCGAGACCTCCCAGGAGGTCTACACCCTGCACCGCCTCCAGGCCGACGACGCCGATGACTCCGATGCCAAGATCGGTCTGCACTTCGACCTGACCGTGCCCTTCGCGCGGTACGTCGCCCAGCACTTCAACGAGCTGACCTTCCCGTTCAAGCGGTACCAGATGCAGCGCGTCTGGCGCGGTGAGCGCCCCCAGGAGGGCCGCTTCCGCGAGTTCACCCAGTGCGACATCGACGTCATCAACGTGGACTCCGTGCCGCTGCACTTCGATGCCGAGCTGCCGCGCATCGTGCACCGGGTACTCAGCGGGCTGGACATCCCCGCGTGGACGCTCAACGTCAACAACCGCAAGGTACTCCAGGGTTTCTACGAGGGCCTGGG
Source organism: Nocardiopsis oceani (assembly GCF_054777395.1). NCBI lineage: Bacteria > Bacillati > Actinomycetota > Actinomycetes > Streptosporangiales > Nocardiopsidaceae > Nocardiopsis > Nocardiopsis oceani. The sequence goes on along the minus strand of NZ_BAAHAR010000018.1, from coordinate 49,821 downwards.
CGTCAAGGACCCGATCGTGGTCATCCGCGCCGTGGACAAGCTCCACAAGATCGGGGACGACGGCGTCCGCGAGATCCTCGAAGGCGAAGGGCTGACCGCCGAACAGATCGACCCCTGCCTGGCCTTGGCCCGCGTGAAGGGCTCCGGGCCCGCCGTAGTGGAGGCTGTTCGCGCGCTCGGGGTGACCTCCGAGCTCCTCGACGAAGGACTGGAGGAGCTCGCCTTCGTCATGAACGACCTCGCGGACCTGCCCGAGGACAGCGTGGTCGCCGACCTGTCCATCGCGCGCGGCCTGGACTACTACACCGGCACCGTCTACGAGGCCTCCTTCGACGACGACCCCGCCTACGGCAGCATCTGCGCGGGCGGTCGGTACGAGGACCTGGCCGGCCAGTTCATCCGCAGGCGGCTGCCGGGCGTGGGCATCTCCATCGGCCTGACCCGGATCTTCGCCAAGCTGGTCGCCGAGGGGAAGGTCCAGGAGGGACGGGTCTGCCCCACCGACGTCATGGTGGTCGTGCCGGGCGCCGAACAGCGCCCCGAGGCGCTGCGCACCGGTGAGCTGCTCCGCGAGCGCGGCTTCAACACCGAGGTGTTCCACTCGACCGCCAAGGTCGGCAAGCAGATCCAGTACGCCTCGAAGAAGGGCATCCCCTTCGTCTGGTTCCCGCCCTTCGAGCAGGGCGGGAAGCACGAGGTCAAGGACATGGGCAAGGGTGAGCAGGGCACCGCTGACCCGGCCGTGTGGACCCCCGAGCGGTAGCCTCCGGCAGCCCGCCGACCACTCCCCTAGCAGGTTGTGCTCCGGCACGGGCGGTTTCCGACCGCTCGTGCCGGAACCGGCCATTCCCGAGACATGTACGGGGACCGGGTGCCAGACTGGTACCGGCTGTACTCCGCAACGTACTGCGCGTACGACGCGGGCCGATTCGGTGTCCTAGTAATCGAGGCCATGTCTCCTCCCCGCCACAACCTGCCCCTGTCCGCCGGCGAATTCATCCGGTTTGTCGGACGTGAACGCGACATCGTCGACCTGGGCCGCCTGCTCGGTACGGCCAGGATGATCACGCTGACCGGTACCGGCGGGATCGGAAAGACCAGACTCGCGCTCCACCTCGCCGAGCGCGTACTGCGCCGGTTCCCGGACGGTGCGCGGTTCATCGACCTCAGCGAGGCCTCCACCCACGACCAGGCGCTGCGCACCGTCGCCGCGGGCCTCCACGCGGTCCAGGACGACACCAGGTCCATGATGGACGGTGTCATCACGGCGCTGCGCACCCAGCACCTCCTGCTGGTCCTGGACACCTGCGAGCACGCCGTCGGACCGATGGCCGAGCTGTGCCGGGCCGTCCTGCGCGACTGCCCGCGGGTGCGGATCCTGGTGACCAGCCGCCAGCCCCTGCACGTGCCCGAGGAGAACATCTGGCGGGTCCCCCCGCTCTCCCTGCCCGCACGCCCCACCCCGACCGACCCCTACGCCGCTGTCCCGGTACCCCTCCCCCGGCGGGACGCCCAGCGCTACGAGTCCGTGCGCCTGTTCCTGACCCGTGCGCACGCCGCCCGCGCGGGGTTCGAGATGACCCGGGAGAACTCGGGTTACGTCGCGGAGATCTGCCGCATGCTCGACGGCATGCCGCTCGCCATCGAACTGGCCGCGGCCCGGGTACGGGTGCTGTCCGTCCAGCAGATCCTGCGCCGCCTCGACGACCGCTTCCAACTCCTCACCAGCGACGGCACGGGCAACCTGCCCGCGCGCCAGCGCACACTGCGCGCCGTGTTGGAGTGGAGCCACGGCATGCTCACCGACTCCGAGCGCCTGCTCCTTCACCGGTTGTCGGTGTTCTCCACCTGGCACCTGGAAGCGGCCGAGGACGTGTGCTCCGGCGAGGGGGTGGACGCCTCGGACATCCTCCCGCTGCACTTCTCGCTCCTGGACAAGTCACTGGTGGTGATGGACGCCGAGATCGACGGCACCGCCCACTACCGGCTCACCGAGACCGTGCGCGCCTACGCCGGCGAACGCCTGGGCGCCGACGGCGACCACCGCTGGGAGCGGTATCTCCGCTTCTGCGTCACCCGCCTGGAAGAGGCGGCCAAGAGTGTCGGCGCCCCGCAGTCCTGGGAGGAGCGCCTCGGTCGGCTGCGCATGTACGACCACCACAGGGACAACCACGCCCGGGTGGTGGCGTGGGCGCTCTCCAAGGGCCGGGTGGACGAGGCCCTGCGCGTGTGCGTGGCCCTGCGCGGCTACTGGCTGGTCCGGGACCTGTCCTCGGAGGGCAGTCGGCTCCTGGAACTGGTCCTGGCGTGCGTGCCCGACGAGCAGGCGCCCCCGCTGCGGGCACGGGCTCTGGCCCTGCACGCGGAACTGCGCTTGGACGTCGACGCCGCGCCCCGGGTGTCCACCCTGGCCTTGTGCGCTCTGGAGGCGGCTCGGGCCTGTCGCGAACCCATGGCCGTGGCCTCGGCCCTGGTGACCATGGCCACACTCTCCCTGCGCACCGGTGACACGGACGAGGGCGAGCGGCAGGCAGCGCAGGCGCTGGAGTGGTCGCAACGGGCCGGAGACCCGATGACCGAGGGAACCGCCCGGCGGGTGCTCTCCCAGTTGGCACGTCACCGGGGAGCCACCGAGGAGGCGGTCAACCACCTCGAGGAGGCCTCCACGGCCGCTCGGGGCCTGGGCGACCGGTGGGGTGAGGCCCGGTGCACGCACGAGCTGGGGACGATCTCCGCCGAGGCCGGTGCCCACGACCGGGCCCGCGCACTGCTCACCGAGGCTTTGGAGGTCTTCGAGGAGCTGCCCTCGGACCCCGCGGCCGCGCAGTGCGCCGCGGACCTGGGCAGGCTGCACCTGTCCGCGCGGGACACCCTGGCCGCGCGCGAACCGCTCGCCCTGTGCCTGCGGGTGAGTTTCACTTCTGGCCGTCGGCTCGCTGTGGCACACGCCTTGGAGGCTCTGGCCGAGTTGGCCCTGGCGGAGGAGGAGCCGACGCGCGCCGCGGCCCTGGCCGGGGTCTCGGCCGATCTGCGGACCGCCCTGGACCGGCCGTCGGCGAAGACCGTCCGACTGCGCTCGACGGTGGAGCGCCGGGTCGGATCAGGTCGTGCCAACGAAGCGTGGAACGCCTGGCGCTCACTGCCCCTGGAACAGGTGCGCGACCGTGCCCTGGCCTTTCCCCGACCACCGAGTCCGCGCCTGACCGGCCCGGAGTCCCTCACTCCCAGGGAGAGCGAGATCGCCGTGTTGGCCGGGAGGGGCCTGTCCAATCGGAAGATCGCCGAACGGCTGACGATCAGTCAGGCCACCGCCGCCCGCCATATCGCGAACATCTTCAGAAAACTCTCGATTTCCTCCAGGACGCAGTTGACCGGCTGGACTTCACAGCGGGAGTCCAGCTGAAGGGGAGGCGTTCGCGCCGGAGCACTTGCACAGTGCGCGTGCACCCGCTAAACCAGAAAGCCCAAGCACCACTGCCCACCTCGACGATGTCCGCCCCCGCCACACCTCTCCCTGCCCCTGTGAGACCACCCCCGACAGCCCCTATTTGTGAAGGCCATGGCACCTTTGACCGCGCCCGCGCGGCACAATCTCCCCCGGCCGGGCACCAGCTTCGTGGGCCGGGAGCGAGATCTGAGCGATCTGCTCCGCCTGCTCGGCTCCAGCCGGTCGGTCACCCTCAGCGGGCCCGACGGGGTCGGCAAGACGCGGCTTGCGCTGCGTGTGGCCGAGCAGTCCACCGTGTCCTTCCCCGACGGCGTCTGGCTCGCCGATCTCACCGACGTTCGGACCGCTTTGGAGGTCCACGCCAAGATCGCCGATGCCGTGGGCGTGTACGAGGAACCCGGGCAGCCCCTGTCCACCACCGTCAACGAAGCCCTGCGCGACCGGCGGCTGCTGCTGTTGCTGGACTCGTGCGAGCACGTGGCCGACACGGTGCACGAGGTCGGTGAGGCGCTCCTCTCGGAGTGCCCCGCGGTGTCGGTCCTGCTCACCAGCGAGGTCCCGGTGCGCCTCACCGGCGGGACGGTGTGGCGGGTCCCCCCGATGGCCCTCCCCGCCGCGGCGCGCCACGCTCCGCCGCCCGACCCGTCCGACGCGGAGTCGGTGCGCCTGTTCACGGACCGCGCCCGGACACGCGACCCCCGGTTCAACCCTTCACCGGAGGAGTTGGAGGTCGTGGCGACCCTGTGCGATCTGGCCGGCGGCGCCCCCTTGGGGATCGAGGTCCTGGGCGCGCGGGCACCCGAAGTCGGTATCGGGACGCTGGTCGAAGGACTCCGTTCCCATCTGGCCTCGCCGGACTTCCAGCCCGGCCCCGGGCAGGCGGTCTCGCGCAGCCAGGTCCTGCCGCTCGTGTTGGACTTCGTCTACCGGAGCCTGCCCGAGCCCGAGCAGGTGCTGTTGCGCCGCCTCTCGGTCTTCCGGGGTTGGGACTTGGAGCTGGCCGAGCAGGTGTGCTCCGATGAGTCGCTGCCCGAGACGGCCGTCCTCGACCTGCTTACCTCCCTGTTGGACCGGGCTCTGATCACGGTGACGGGCGAGTTCGAGGGACGGGTGCGCTATCGGCTGTCCGAGGCGGTGCGCCGGTTCGCGTCGGATCGGCTGATCGCCGCTGACGAGGGCGAGGTCTTCCAGGACCGCCTGCTGACCCGCATGCTGAACCTGGCGGAGGACCTGGGGAACAAGCTGGAGTCGAGCCGGTCGATGCCCTGGACGGAGCGGGACTCCGGCCGTCGGCGGGTGGTCGCCGAATACGACACGCTCAGGTCGCTGCTGCACTGGTCGCACCAGCGCGGGGCGGCCGAGTCCGGCCTGCGCCTGTGCGTGAGCCTGGTCGCGCACTGGGTGAGCCACAACAACTACTCCGAGGGCGCCCACTGGATGGACCGGCTGCTGGCGCTGGAGGAGACCGCCAAGGCGCCGTCACGCGCCCGGGCCTACGTCGGCCGGGCCCAGTTGGCACGTGTCCGCAGGGACCACACTCTGGCCCGGGAGACGGGCGAGGAGGGACTGCGGCTGTGCCGCGAGGCCGGTGACGACGTCTTCGTGCGCACGGCCCTGAACCTGCTGGCGCTGGTGGCGGTGCGCGAGCGCGACCTGGACCGGGCCTCGGTCCGGGTGGAGGAGGCCCTCCGCCTGTGCCGCGAGACCGGTGACCTGTGGGGCGAGGCGATCGCTCTGGGGACCCGGGCGGCCCTGGAGTCCCAGCAGGGCGAGTACCCGGCCGCGGACCAGCACTACAACGCAGCCCTGGCACTGCTGCGCGGCATCGACCACCGCTGGGGTGTCGGCGTGACCCTGATCGGGCACGCCCGCGCCGCGGAGGCCAACGACGACCTGATGACGGCCGACCGCTGTTACCGGGAGGCCCTGGACACCCAACGGCTCATCGGCGCGGTTGCGGAGGAGGCACGCTGCCTGGCCGGTATCGGCCGGGTGGCGCACGCGCTGGGTTCGACGAGCCAGGCGTACGACTACCTGAGCGAAGGGTTGCTCCTCAGCCACGGCAGCGGGCAGCGTGCCGAGGCGGCCCGGGCGCTGGTGTCGATCGCCCGGGTGGCGTTCGGTTCGGAGATGCGGGAGCCGGCCTGCCGCCTCGCCGGTGCGGCGACGGCGGTGCGGGCCCGGGTGGGACTGGCGGCGCACGGGGCCCCCTGGCCGTTCGTGGACGTGGAGCGGGTCCGGCGGCGGCGTCGGCACATGGTGAGGTGGTGGGAGCAGGGATACGTCCTGGGACAGGCCGAGGCGGTCCGAGAGGCCGAACGGCTGGCCGAGGAGGGCCGGCGCCCCCAGTCGGCCTCTTCCCGGCGTTCCCGTAGCACCAGTGGACAGCGGAAGACCGTCAGGCCCGCCCCCGAGTCGACGGACCCGCGTGAGCTGCTCACCAAGCGGGAGCTGGAGATCGCCCGTCTGGTGAGCACGGGCAAGAGCAACCCCGAGATCGCCAAGGCCCTGTTCATCACCTCGGCCACGGCGGCCAGACACGTCGCCAACATCAACCGCAAGATGGGCTTCCATTCGCGCACGCAGATCACCGCGTGGATCGAACGGCACCGGACGGACTGACCCCCGCTCGGCACGCCCCGGACCGACCGGACGATCCGGGCCGTCCGGACAGAACGCACCGCCTCGACGACCCCGACCATCCCGGGGCTGTGTAGCACCCCCATGCCCAAGAATCTACATATGCACATGCATGGCAAGATGCATGTGCATATGGCTGTGAACGCGCTAGGCTACAAGCCATGGGACATCACGCTCTTGGCACTGTGCGAACAGCGCCTCGCGCGTCCCGAATACGGCCGTCGGAGCCCGAGCCGAACACCGGGTCTCCGTCGCGTCGTCGGTCCCGGGGGCGCCCCCGGGACCGGTGGGCAACCGTGCCGGTGCGAGGAACCTGGGGAGGGCCCTCGCTCCGAACGACCGGCACGGCACTTCCGGGCTCGCCACGTGGAGGGGGCGTGACAAGCCCGGAAGGCACACCCGCCAGAACCACCACCGACTGGGGGAACGCATGGGGGTAGGGCTGTCTTCTGGAACCGGGCGACCGGGACGCCACCTGCCGCGTCGGGACGACCCGATCGGCTCACTCACGGGTGGACTGTGTGAGCGCTTGCGCCTGCGGCCGGGCCGGGGCGGGACCATCCGGGGTAGATCCGGTCGGACCGGAGCACTCGCCTTCGCCTCGACGGTGGAGGAGGCCGCCGCCGGGCTGAGCCGCCGGGGCCTGTGCCTCGGCGACGTGGTGGGCGTGCTCGCCCCGGTGGGCCCGGAACGCTTCCTCGCCTCGTACACGGTCATGGCGGTCGGCGGTAGAGCCCTCGCTCTGGCCCCCGACTCCGACCTCGACACCCAGTGCGCGGCGCTGGCCGAAACCGACGCCCGGCTGCTGATCGTCAGCGAGGAGCTGGCCGGTCGGGCCTTGGAGCTGGCCGAACGGTCCCGCGTCCGGCAGGTGATCACGTTCGGATCCGCTATGGGCGCCACACCGTTCGCCGAGCTGCTCCTGCCCAGCCCCGACGGCAACGGCTACAGCCCGGCACGCGGGCTGTTCGACAACGGCCTGCTGGGATACGAGACCACCGGGAACGGCATACTCGCGACGCTGCACACGCACCACGAGCTGCTGGCCAGGTTCGCGGTACTGCGCGAGGAGTTGGCGCTGACGGCGGATGACGTGGTCGCGGTGGACGACCGGGGGGACGAAGCCGACCGGCTCGTGCTGGTGGCGCTCGCGCTGTGGACGGGGGCGTGTGTGGTGGCCGGGGCCGGGTGCCCGGCTCCGGAGGGCCGTCGGGTGACGGTGGCGTGCGATCCCGAGCCGACGCGGCTCTGCCTCCCCCACCCGGGTGGCGTGGCCTAGGGAGTGTCGGCGGCCTCTTCGTCGATCTCGAACCAGGCCACGTGGGTGGCCTCGCTCCAGTACTCGCCGCTGCGCGTGGCACAACTGTCCACGATCAGCTTGCCGCGCCCGTAGTCGTCGCCGTCCGCACGGCTGTGGCCCTCCGAATCGGCTGGGTCGCGCGCCCCCTGGTCGGCGACGGCTACGCGGAGGCGGCTCGAGTCGGAGCGGATGAACAGAGTCATCACACCGCCGCTCTGCCCCGAGCGCGAGTGCAGCAGGGCGTTGGTGGCCAACTCGCTGACGGCGAGCTCCGCGTCGTCCAGAGCCCCTTCGCCGTGTCCGGTCCGGGTGAGGAACTCACGCACCCGGGCGCGGATGGACCGCACAGCGGTCAGGTTTCCCGCACAGCTCCATACGGTGTGGTCGGTGACCCCACCCGTGAGGTCGCCCACCTCGATCGTCTGTGCGGTCGACGTCGCGGCGTCTGGGGCATCCGCGGGCACGTAGTCCCGGAGTTGCCTCGCCTCAGCCATCCGGTCACTCCAATCACCCGCGACGGGCGCGCGGGTTGCGCGGCCTGCACTCACCTTAGACAAGGGTGCACCGGATCCAGAACAACACACCTCGGTTTGTGCCGCTGGGGATTGGTCACAAAACCCCGTCACGTGTCCTCCCCGATATGGACAAAGGAAACAGCCCTGACCCCAGGCGCATCCATGTGAGGTGTAACACGCTGGCAATACCTGACCGGCAGCGCCCCCTCCCCTGACTGCACCTTGACCAATAACGATAACCGTTGCCAAAGAAGCGCACCCCGGCACCCCCTTCGACCACCCGACGGACATCACTCTGCGTGATCGAAAATCAGCCCAAAACGGAAGATTCTTTTCTAAACGCCACGGTTTCACTTCCCGGCGACAACAATGGGGACACAACAGTGCGTGGTGAAAACGTGTCACACGGCACTGACACAGGTCAGGAGCTATACGTGCACACCCACGCGCTACACCCACCCCCATGGCTCGAAACTCCCAGGGCACAGGAGTTCTCAGCGGCACCACAGACACCACCGCCGACACGTCGGGAGATACGTCACGGACACCCCCTCGGCTGCTCACGGCTCGTTTGACGCTTCCTGTGGTGCGAATGAGGATCAATGGGGGCCGATGCTGACAAGCACCCCGGGGGCACCCCCCAGCCACCGTCTGTCACCAAAGTGTCGGCCTACCCATGTTCCCTTCCCACACGAGGTGTCCCGTGCCGTCCATGCCCGAAGAGTCCAATACCGCCCTGACCAGCTTGACCTCGCGACGCTCCCTGCTGAAGGCCTCCGCGGCCGGCGCAGCCGTCGCACCGGTCCTGGCAGCCTGCGGAGGTGACTCCGAGAACGGTGGCTCCGGTGGTGAGGAACCGCAGCAGGGCGGCCGTCTCAGGGCCGGTGTCGCCGGCGGCGGCGCCAGCGACACCCTGGACGCGCACGACCCGACCGACAACGTCGACATCGCGCGCAACTACGCCCTCTACGCCTCCCTCATGCGGATCGCCAACGACGGCAGCATCGAGCCGTACCTCGCGGAGTCGCTCGAGCCCAACGACGACGGCACCGAGTGGACGCTGGTCCTCAAGGAGGGCCTGACCTTCCACGACGACAGCCCCGTCACCACCGAAGCGGTCGTCTACTCCCTCGAGCGCATCCTCGACCCCGACGACCCCCAGCGCGGCGCGGGCGACCTGGAAGGCGTCGACCCGGAGAAGCTCGAGATCGTCGACGACCTCACGCTGATCATCCATGTGGACGAACCGCTGGTGACCCTGCACGAGGCGCTCGCCGAGTACTACAACTGCATCGTCCCGGTCGACTACGACCCCGAGAACCCCATCGGCTGCGGCCCCTTCAAGTACTCCGAGTTCGTCGTGGGCGAGTACAGCCTCTTCGAGCGCCACGAGGGCTACCACGTCGAGGGCCAGCCGTACGTGGACGAGCTCGAGATCATCAACTTCCCCGAGGACGACGCCCGGGTCAACGCGCTCAACAGCGGCAGCGTCGACGTCATCAGCCAGGTGCCGCACTCCCAGGTCGCCATCATCGAGGGCGACCCGGACGTGAACATCCTGGAGTCCGAGACCGGCATGTGGCTGCCGTTCACCATGAACATCGAGGAAGAGCCGTTCGACGACCTGCGCGTCCGCCAGGCCTTCCGTCTGATCGTCGACCGCCAGGAGATGATCGACCAGGCGCTGGCCGGGTACGGGCAGATCGGCAACGACATGTACGCGCGGATGGACCCGTCCTACCCCGAGGACTTCGAACAGCGCGACCAGGACATGGAGGAGGCCAAGCGCCTGCTGGCCGAGGCCGGGTACGAGGACGGCCTGGAGGTCGAGCTCGTCACCGGTGACCTCAACGCCGGTGTGATCGCCTCCGCCGAGGTCTTCCAGGAGCAGGCCCGCGAGGCCGGGGTCACCGTCACCCTGCGCCGCGTCAACGCCAGCGACTACTGGAACCCGGAGGAGGGCTTCCCCTACGCCTTCGGCCAGGACTTCTGGAGCGCCCGCAACTACATCACCCAGACCGCACAGGGGTCGATCGTGGGCGCGCCCTACAACGAGACCATGTGGGGCGAGCACGAGGAGTGGCTCGAGCACCTGAACAACGCGCGGCGTGCCGTCGAGGAGGACGACCGCAACGAGCACATCCGCGAGGCCCAGAAGGTCGAGTACGAGGAGGGCGGCTACATCGTGTGGGGCTTCGTGAACCTGCTCGACGCCTACGCGGTCGGCGTGCACGGCCTGGAGCCCTCGGTCTCGGGCCACCCGCTCGGTTCCTACGCCTTCCAGACCATGTGGCTGGAGCAGTAGCGGACGACCGTTCCGAGCCACACGCCCGCTAACGAAAGCTCACCATGACTCGACTCATCGTCGTCCGCCTGTTCTTCGGCGCACTGACGCTCTGGGCGGTGTCCCTCGTGGTCTTCGCGGCCACGCAGGCACTGCCAGGCGACGCGGCCCAGCTCATCCTGGGCCGCGACGCCACCCCGGAGCGCCTGGAAGCACTCCGCAACCAGCTCAGCCTCCACGAACCCGTGGCCGTGCAGTACATGCAGTGGCTCCAAGGGCTCCTCCAGGGCGACCTCGGCACGTCCTTCTCCAACCGGATGCCGGTCGCCGAGTTCCTGGCGGCCCCCGTGCAGAGCTCGCTGACCCTCATGGGCCTGGCCGCCCTGGTCGCCACGCCGATCGCCCTGTTCGTCGGCGCGTTCAGCGCCCTGCGCCGGGACCGCGCCTTCGACCACACGTCCTCCATGGGCACCTTGGTCATCGCCTCCATCCCCGAGTTCGTGGTCGGCATCCTGCTGATCCTGCTGCTCGGCCCGGGTGGACTGGACCTGTTCCCGTCCGTGTACTCGCGTGAGGGCGGTCCCGATCAGTGGGTGCTGCCGGTGCTGACCCTGGCACTCGCCGTGGCCCCGCCAATCGTCCGCATGATGCGGGCGACGATGATCGAGGTCTTGGAGAGCGAATACGTCCAGCAGGCGCGGCTCAAGGGCATGAACGAGCGCACCGTGCTGTGGCGCCACGCCGCGCCCAACGCGATCGGCCCGGTGGCCCAGGTCGTCGCCCTCCAGCTCGCGTGGCTGGCCGGCGGTGTGGTCGCCATCGAGTTCCTGTTCAACTTCCCCGGTGTCGGCAAGGTCCTCATGGACGCCATCGAGAACCGCGACGTGCCGCTGATCCAGGCCGTGGTTCTGCTCATCGCGGGGATCTACATCCTGGTCAACCTGATCGCTGACGTGATCGGGCTGGCGGCCAACCCGAAGGTGAGGGTCGCGAACCGATGAGTGGACCTTCGACGAGCACCGCCTCCGCGGCCTCCGCGTCCTCGGCGCGCCGCCGCCCGGGGCTCTTCCGAACCGCGTGGCGGTTCGGCCGCACCAAGGTCGGTGTGGTCCTGACCGGCCTCATCGTCCTGATCGCCGTGCTGGGCCCGTTCGTGGCTCCGTACACCGTGACCGAGTTCGTCACCAAGCCGTTCGAGACGGGCGTCGACGGGACGATGTTCGGCGGTGACAACCGCGGCCGCGACGTACTGACCCGTTTCCTGTGGGGCGGTTGGACGCTGCTCCTGCTGGCCGGTGCCGCCGCCGCGATCGGTGTGGGCGCCGGGACGGTCGTCGGCATCATCGCCGGCTACCGCCGCGGCTGGGTGGACGACGTCCTCATGCGGACCAACGACGTCCTGCTGGCCTTCCCCCAGCTCATCGCCGCACTGCTGGTGATGTCGATCATCGGCCCGCGTGCGTGGCTGATCGTCGCGGTCATCGCGGTCTCGCACATGCCCCGTGTGGCGCGCGTGATCCGCGAGGCCACCCGCAAGGTGATCGAGCAGGACTACGTCAAGGCGGCCGAGGCGATCGGCCTGCCGCGCTGGCGGATCATGACGGTGGAGATCCTGCCGAACGTGACCAGCCCGCTCCTGGTGGAGCTGGGTCTGCGCCTGACCTACTCCATCGGTGTGGTGGCCGTGCTGGGCTTCCTCGGTATGGGTCTGCAGCCGCCGACGGCGGACTGGGGCCTGATGATCAACGAGAACCGGCAGGGCATGTCCGTGCAGCCTTGGGCGGTGGCACTGCCCGTGACCGCGATCGCGGTGCTGACCGTCGGCGCCAACCTCATCACCGACGGGCTTTCCCGTGCGGCGATCGGTATCGACCGGGGGGTCGAGAAGTGACGGAGAACGAGAACCCGGAGCAGAAGAACCCGGAACACGGGAACGGCCAGCACGGCGAGGCCGTACTCGAAGTCGACGGGCTCACCGTGATCGGGCGCCCCTCGGACGTCGAGATCATCAGTGACGTGTCGATCACGGTGAAGCGGGGTGAGATCCTCGGTCTCGTGGGAGAGTCCGGATCGGGGAAGACCACCCTGGGGCTGTCGCTCCTGGCGCACTGCAAGCGGGCCACGGAGATCACCGGCGGCGAGGTCCGGGTCGGCGGCCGGGACCTGGCCGGGCTGTCCGAGCAGGGAGTCCGGGATCTGCGCGGCCGCGCGGTGGCCTACATCCCCCAGTCCCCGGCCTCCGCGCTCAACCCGGCGCTGCGCTTGCGCACCCAGCTGAGCGAGGCCCTGCACGACCCGGAGCTGTCGGACGAGGACGTCACCGCGCGGGTGCGCGAGGTGCTGCGCGAGGTGGCGCTGCCCGACGACGACGCCTTCCTGCGCCGCTACCCGCACCAGCTGTCCGGCGGGCAGCAGCAGCGGGTGGCGATCGCGATGGCGTTCGTGGGCCGGCCCCACGTGATCGTGCTCGACGAGCCGACCACCGGCTTGGACGTGACCACACAGGCGCACGTGCTGGAAACCATCCGGGGGATGACCCGCGACTACGGGACCGCCGGGGTGTACATCAGCCACGACATGGCCGTGGTCGCCGACCTGGCCGACGACATCGCGGTGATGTACCGGGGCGATGTCGTCGAGCGCGGGCGCGCCTCCGAGGTGCTGGCCAACCCACAGCACTCGTACACGCGCCAGCTGCTGATGGCCGTTCCGCTGCTGCGGACGTCCGGGCACGAGGAGCCCGCTCCGGAGGAGGACGCGCCCCTGCTGCGCGTCTCCGGTCTGGCCGCCGGGTACGGGCGCACTCAGGTGCTGGAGGGGATCGACATTTCGGTCTCCCGTGGCGAGTGCGTGGCCCTGCTGGGCGAGTCGGGTTCGGGCAAGACGACCCTGTCGCGCGCGGTGGCGGGTCTGCACCACCAGTTCACCGGCGAGATCAGCTTCGACGGTGACGCTCTCGCCACCAGCAGCTACCGGCGTACGGCGGAGCAGCGCCGACGGGTGCAGTACGTGTTCCAGAACCCGTACGAGGCGCTGAACCCGCGCAAGCGGGTGCGGGAGCAGATCCTGGGCCCGTACCGGCACCTCGTGGGCAAGCCCAAGGACCCGGACGCGGTGGTGGCCGAGGCCCTGGAACAGGCCGCCCTGCCCGCTTCCTACGCCGACCGCTTCCCCGAACAGCTCAGCGGGGGCGAGCGCCAGCGCGTGTGCATCGCGCGTGCGGTGGCCACCGGCCCCGACCTGATGGTGTGCGACGAGATCACGTCGGCGCTGGACGTGTCGGTGCAGGCGGAGATCGTGAAGCTACTGCGCGGGCTCCAGGACCGGGGCATGGCCCTGCTGTTCGTCACCCACAACATCGCGCTGGTGTCGAACATCGCGGAGCGGGTGGCGATCCTGAACAAGGGCGAGATCGTCGAGTACGGCCCCGTCGGTCAGGTGATGTCGTCGCCCCAGCACGAGTACACGCGCGCGCTGATCGCCGACACCCCGGACTTCGAGCTGTCCTTCCCCGGCGCCCCCGAGCGCCTGGGTATGGCTGCGGAGGGTGAAACCGCCGAGAACTAGTCAGCCGGTTTCGGTCGGCGCCGGCCGGTGCCGAAACGAACGGCCGGTACCCGAAGGGGCGGGACGCGCGCGTCCCGCCTCTTTCGTGTCGTCCGGGTGGGTGGTTAGAGCGGGAGTCCGCCGGTTTGTAGGGCGGCCTCTGCTATCGCTTCCATCGCCTGGTTCCCCGAGAGCAGAGCCGTGCTCAGGGCCAGGGCTGGCCAGGCCCACCACCGGCGCGGGGCCCGGTGGCGGCCCCGGGAAGCGGAGGGGAACTCCGGAGAGGGTCCGGGCGGGGGTCCGGGCGGGGGTCCGGCGGCCTCCCGGGCCTGTTCGGCTTCCCGCTCGGCTTGTTCCCGCCGCTGGCGGGCGACCGTCACCCAGTGGGGGACGGCGCCGTGTTCGAGCATGTAGGCCACCCGGGGGTTGTCCTGCATCTGTCGCAGCAGCCGTTCCCGGCGGGCCTCGTGCGATTCGGGCCGGGCCTGCGCGGGACGAGGGTCCGTAGGGCGGGGTTCCGTCCGGAGGGCGGAGCCGGGGCGGGAGAAGCGGTGGCCCCGGGGCGCGTTCAGCACTGGTCGCAGCCGGGTGTCGGTTGTGGTGGTGGCCATGCCTTGCCTTCCGTTGCACAGCGCCGTCGGGGTGGGGCGGTGCTGGAGTACTAGGTCTGGGGGCTGCGCGCCCGCCGGGTCCGGGAAGAGTGCTGGGTGCCTCGGCGGGCGTGCGGGGTTGGCGGGTTCAGGCGGTGGGTGGCTTCGGGCCGCCGGGCTTCTTGGGGTTGATGCCCAGGTGGCGGTGGGCGAGCAGGCGCAGGAGCTGGGTGCGGGTGGGTGCGGTGATCCGCTCGAAGGGGTCGCCCTGGCCCGACCAGCCGAAGGGGCGCCGACCCACGTAGACCTCGTTGGGCGGTTGGCCCTCGACGGTCATGGTCCAGTGCCGGTAGAGCAGCGAGCACAGGACGTGCTCGGGGATGGGCAGCTCGCTCTCGGAGGTTGCGCTCTTGTGCATGGGAAGGCGCAGGCGCGCCCCGTCACTCCCATTCCCGGTTGCCTTGGCTGTGCGGGGCGGCGGGATGGTGCAGGCGGGGTGGTCGGCGACGGCCTGGTCGATGAGCTGGGTGGCCAGCTCGCTATCCCCCTCGTCGCGGGCGATGCGCAGGGCGTCCCGGATGAGCGGGAGCCGGTTGCGCAGGGTGTGGGCGTGCCACTCGGAGAGCTGTTGCGGGGCCAGGTGCGCGGGGGCGCGGAGGGCGTCTTCGGCGGCAGTGAGCAGGTCTGCGGTGCAGGTGTCGAGCATCAGAGCGCCACCCCCGGCTGGCGCAATCCCACCAGGACCGTGTGGAGGACATCGAGGGGTGCGGCGTCCAGGGGGCGCCGGGGCCCGGGGACCTGCGGCTGCCGGGGCGAACTAGGCGGCCGACCCTCGGCCTGGGTTCGGGGAGTAGCGGCGTAGGTGCGCACGCGCCCCGCGTTACGGGGGCGACGGCAGCTCAGCAGCTCAGCGGCTCGGTGGCGCACGTAGGCCAGCTCGGACAGGTTCAGGTATCGCGGCATAGCGCGGCTCCTGGTGCTCGGATGCCGGATGGGAGGCCCGGCGTGAGAATGAGTAGCTTTAGAAAATCATGAAATACTCATGGTTTTAATATATTCAGAATTTAGAGTCCACATGGTGTGAGGATTTCATCCTGTCTGTATATGGATGCCCGAATCGTCGACCAGCCGTAACATCCTGAGAGACACCACCCAGGAGAGAGCCCATGCCTGACCCATCACGCCCGAGCGTCCGCAGGCGACGTCTCTCGGAAGAGCTTCGCCGCTACCGGATCGCGGCGGGCATGACTCTGGACGATGCGGCAGCCGCTACCGAATGGAGCGTCGGCAAGGTCTCGAACATCGAGACCGGTGTCCGGCTTCGCCCCAGCGTGGTCGAGGTGCGGGCCTTGCTCGACGTCTACAAGGTGACCGACATCCAGCGTCGAGAGGCCCTATTCGCGATCACCCGCCAGGCAGGAAAGAAGGGATGGTGGACGAAGTACAGCGACGTCTTTCCAGACGAGTTCCCGGTACTGGAGTCCGACGCCACCGCGATCAGCACCTATGAACCGATGATCATCCCGGGGCTCCTACAGACGTCGGGCTACGTAGAACTTCTGACGCGCTCGGGGAATCTGGTCCGAGACCCGGTCGACATCCTGCGCGTGGTCGATGCGCGACGCCGTCGACAGGAGATCCTCGCCAGTGCGGACGGGCCGGACTTGTGGGCTGTGATCGACGCAGGGGCTGTTGAGCGGTTGCGCGCTACACCTGAGGTGTGCCGTGAACAGGTAGGCCACCTAGCCGATGTGGCGGACAACGGCGTTGGCATCACAGTCCAGGTTGTCCCGTTTAGTGCGGGAATCCACGCTGGCGCTAAGGGCAGCTTCGTCCTGATGGACTTCGCCGCCGCGGACCCTGTGGTGTACCTCGAAATGGACCAGGATGGCCTCTTCTTGGAGGAATCAGACGAAATCACTCGCTACCGAAACCTTTTCAACCACCTCGTGAGCAGGTCACTCAACGTCGATGAGAGCGTCGCCTACCTGCGCGAGATAGCCAAAGCACCCTGAGAGAGCTCCCGTGAACCGCATTCCCAACCTCGACACCCTCAACTTCCGCACGTCCAGCTACAGCGACCGAAGCAACTGCGTCGCCTTCGCCGACGTTCCCGGGGGTGCTGTGGTCTGCGACTCCAAGCATCCTGAGCGCGGCTACCTGCCGTTCCCCGGGCCGGAGTGGGTCGCATTGCTGCGCACCACGCGATCGTAGGACACAAAGGAAGGGAGCCCCCCACACCAGCGAGGGCTCCCTTTACTCATTCCCGCGAACACTGTCTTGGTCGGTGGCTAGATGGCTAGAGCGGATAGTTGGTGGCTAGAGCAGAAGTCCGCAGGCCCGGACGGCTGCCGCCGCGACATCCCGAACAGGGACCTCGGGCACCTCGTTCTCGAGTCCTCCCCCTGGCACCACTTCCTGCGGGCCCTCACCTGCTGATCCCCTCAAGGCCGGGGCCCTCCGGGTTTTGGGCAGCACTGTGCCGGGCGGACCTTGAGATCCCCCTATACGAGGGGATCACGTGCGAACCCCCGGTGCCATGCGGCACCTTCCGGGCTGTGGACAACTCGGATCTCGGGGCCGGGTCAGGGACGGGGATCGGATTCAGGAACGGCAGACCTGGCGGGCGGGCGCGTCATCGTCACCATGACCAGCAGCCCGAGCGCCGAACTACCGAACAGCAACAGCCCCATCGGCACAGCGGTGGACTCGTCCAGACCCACCAAGGGCGCGACCAGAGCGCCCACGAACATCGGCAGCGCGCCCAGCAGCGAGCTCGCGCTCCCCGCCCGGTTCTCCTGGCCCTCCATCGCCAGCGCGAAGGAACCGGTCAGGATCGCCCCCATGCAGGTCATGTACACGAAGATCGGCACGACCAGCAGCACCAGCGGACCCTGCAGGAATGCCGTGGCGAGCACCACCGAGGTGGCCGCCACCGCAGTGAACACCGCGACACGGAGCAGGGGACGCTCGCCGAACCGCTCGCTGAGCCGCCCCACCGCAGCACTGCCCAGGATGATCGCGAGACCGTTGACGCCGAACAGGAAACCGAAGACCTGCGGGGACACCCCGTACAGGTCCTGGTACACGAACGGGGTCCCGGCGACGTAGGCGAAACTCCCGCCGTGCAGCAGCCCCACGATGAGCGTGTACCCCAGGTACCGGCGGTCCCGCAGCAGCACCCCCATCGTGTGCAGGCTGCTGCCGAGGGTGCTGGGGATCCGCCGTTCCATCGGCAGGGTCTCCGGCAGCCGCAGCGCGACGATGCCGGCGATGAGGGCACCGAGCAGCGCCAGCGTCCAGAAGATGCTCCGCCAGTCGGTGAAGGGCAGCCACAGGACCCCGCCGCCGATGATCGGGGCCACCATGGGCGCCACCGCGACCACGACCATGATCAGGGCGAAGAACCGGGTGAGGGCGGCGCCGTCGAAGACGTCGCGCACCACCGCTCGGGAGAGCACCACGCCCGCGCTCGCGGTGAACCCCTGGAGGAACCGGCCCAGCACCAGCATCGCCGTGTTGGGTGCGAGGGCGCACAGCGCCGAGGCCAGTACGAACAGGGCGATGCAGACCAGGAGCGGGCCGCGCCTGCCCCGGGAGTCGCTGATCGGGCCGATCACCACCTGGCCGACGGCGAGCCCGACCAGGCAGGCGGTGAGGCTGAGCTGCACCTGCGAGGCGTTGGCCCCGAGGTCATCGGAGATCTCGGGAAAGGCCGGGAGGTACATATCGATGTTGAGCGGGCCCAACACCGTCAGCATGGCGAGCAGGAGGGCCAGACCCAGGCGGTCACGCCCGGTCGGGTTGCGGAGCATGGGGCCCCTCTCGGGCACGAGCGAACGGGGAGAGGTGGGATGACTGTGTCCACGTTACCGAGAAGGGCCCCGGAGCGCCCCGGGTGCACGGCGAATGTGACACGGACTCGTCAGGAACAGCCCTCCAGACGTCTGGGTCCGCTCCTCTCCCTCGCGCTTGTACGGCACCGGTGGACCGGGGCCGGTTGGGCGTGCGGGTCGTGCGGGTGTCCGGTCGAACCGCCCCGGGAAAGGCGCGGGCTCATTCCGCGCCCCGGCACCCGGTCGCGTTCACCGATGAGCGGCCAGCACTGCCGCGAGGCCTTCCCGCAGGTCCTCGACGAAATACTCGGGCATCTCCAGCGACGGGAAGTGCCCCCCGGTTTCGGGCGACCTCCATCGGACGATCTGTCGGTACCGCTCCTGTGCCCAGGGGCGCGGGCTCTTCTCGATGTCGTGGGGATACATGGTGATCGCTGACGGGACGTCGACCCGGAGTTCGGGGTCGAGCGAGTTGTGGCTTTCGTAGTAGATGCGGGCCGCCGATGCGCCGCTCCGCGTCAGCCAGTACAGGGTGACGTTGTCCAGAACCCTGTCCATGGACACCGTCTCGCACGGGCTGTCCTCGGTGTCCGTCCACTCGGCGAACTTGTCGAGGATCCAGGCGAGAAGCCCGACCGGTGAATCGACGAGCGCGTAGCCGGTGGTCTGCGGACGGGTCGCCTGCTGCTTCGCGTACGCCGCGCGGTGGAGCCAGAAATCGCGGGTTCCCTCGGTCCACTTGCGTTCGGCCTCCGTCAGCCCGCCCGTCGACAACCCGGGCGGTGCCTGCGCGACCGTTGTGTGGATGCCGAGAACGTGCTCCGGGAACCTGCCGCCGAGAATCGTCGTGACGACACCTCCCCAGTCGCCGCCGTGGGCTGCGAACTGCCTGTAGCCGAGCCTTCCCATCAGCTCCACCCATGCGGCCGCGATCTTTTCGGTTCCCCACCCGGTGGTGGTCGGCTTGTCGCTGTAACCGAAGCCCGGGAGCGAGGGAACCACGACGTGGAATGCCGGCGCGTCCGTGTCTTTCGGTTCTGCCAGTTCGTCCACCACGTCGACGAACTCGGCGATACTGCCCGGCCAGCCGTGCGTCACGATCAGCGGCGTGGCATCTGCGCGAGCGGACCGGCGGTGCAGGAAGTGGATGCCCAGGTCATCGATGGTCGTGCGGAACTGGCCGATCCGGTTGAGGCGCTCTTCGAACGGCCGCCAGTCGTACCCGGTGCGCCAGTAGTCCACGACATCGACGAGGTCGGCGAGGGGAACGCCCTGCTCCCATCGGCGTGGGCCGGGTGCGGCGCCATAGACCGTCTCGGCTTCCGGCAGCCGCGCCGCGACCAGCCGTGCGCGCAGATCGTCGAGGTCGGCGTCGGTTGCGTGGGCTTCGAATGCTTGTACGTCGCTGGTTGGGCGGGGCATGAGACCTCCTGGCCGTCGCAGAACCGGTTGCGTGTTTCGCGAACCAGCTGAGACGGTTCTAACACCCCGACTCGTCAATCTGCAACCAGCTAAGGTGGTTCCATGTCTGCACAGTTCCCTGACTTCCGCCCCGGCACCGAGCTGACGACCAGCTTCACGGCGACACTGACGGAGCGCCGCGGCGACGCCCTGGAGCGCATTCCCACGCCGCAGCGACTCGTCGACTGGCTCGAGGTGAACGGGCTCGCCGTAGACTCCTGCACCACCGAACAGCTGGAACGCGCCCGGGAACTGCGGGAAGCAATCCACGCCGCCGCGACAGCGGCCGCGAACCAGGACCCTCTCCCAGCGTCCGCTGTCCAGACCATCAATGAGTTCAGCGTTCAGGGGCGGTCCGCGGCCGTTCTGACGCCCGAGGGAAAACAGCGATGGCGGCTCGGCCCGACCCCCCGCGTAGAAGACGCCCTCAGCGTCGTCGCCGCCGACGCGGTCAGCATCATCGCGGGCGAACGGGACGGAAAACTGGCCCTGTGCGCATCGCCCACCTGCCGGGCCGCGTTCTTCGACACCAGTCAGAGCCGCACCCGCAAATGGTGTGACATGAACACGTGCGGGAACCGTCAGAAAAAAGCGCGCTTCAATGCCAACCAGCGCAAGAACACGGGAAAAGCGCAGTAACCGTTATCCCCGGCGCATCAAGGCCGCCCCGCGCTTCAACCGGCACGCGGAAAGCGCCGGGGCCGGGACAGTCTCCCCGTCCGGCCTTCAACCCGTGCGGAGCGCGCCTGGAAGTGCTCTCAGAAGAGCACCGACATGACCTCGCCCACCTGCCGGAAGCCGACTCTTCGGTAGGTGGCGCGGGCCGGTGTGTTGAAGTCGTTGACGTACAACGTGACCCTGGGTGCGATCTCGGCCAGCGCGTAGTTGACCACGGCGGCCATGCCCGCGCTGGAGTGGCCCTGGCCGCGCAGGTCCGGGTGGACCCACACCCCTTGGACCTGGCAGGCGTGCTTGGTCACGGCGCCGATCTCCGCCTTGAACACCACCCGGCCGTCCTCGATCCGCGCGAACGCCCGACCGGTGCGGACCAGTTCCTCGACGCGGGCGCGGTACAGGGCGCCGCCGTCGCCCGAGTCCGGCGGGACGCCGACCTCCTCGGTGAACATGGCCACGCAGGCGGGTACCAGGGTGTTGATCTCGGCGAGCCGCACCCGGCGCACGTGCGGGTCCGCGGGCACGGAGGGCGGTCCGTCGATCTCCAGGACCGGCTGGCTCTCCCGGATCACGCGGGCCTCGCCCCAGGCCGGGGTGACCTGCTGCCAGAAGTCGCTGACCGCCTCCACCGGGCCGACGATCGACGAGCACCGGCGACCGCGCCAGCGGGCGTGGTCGGCGAAGCTGCGCACGGCAGCCGGACCGGCGTTGACCGGAACGAGGTTGGCTCCCGAGTAGCACAGGGCGGTCAACCTGCCGCGCTCGACATGGCCCCAGACTTCGGCTCCTACACCGCCACCGGAGATACCGGTGCTCATCAGACGCGAGGCCACGAAGACGTTGCCCACGGGGTCGGAGTCCAGAAGTACTTGGACGGCCTCCCGGTCGCGTTCTCCCACAATCCGAACCGGCGAGGTCCGCAGCATCGCATCTCCCCCATCTACCCGGTCACCGTGTCCGGCGGGATACCGGATCGGCCCTCGGGCCCACGACGAATTCGCGCCGGTTCCAGCCTATTCGACCGTCTGGCCGGACTCACCTGGGTGTTCGGTGCCGATTGGACCAAATCCTGCCAGCGGCGCGTGAGGGGCGGTCTGTGCGGTGCGCGGATCGGGGGCGGGCCGGGCATCGCAGGTCAGGTCCGGCCCCTCGGCCCCGCGCTCGGGGAGGGTTCCGTCCTGGAGGTAGTCGACGACGGTCTCGTCGACGCAGGTGTTTCCGGTGAGCGCGACACCGTGCGTGATGCCGCCCTCCTCGATCACCAGAGAGGCTCCGGGCAACCGGTCGCGGAGGGCGTAGGAGCCCTCCACGGGGGTGGCGCCGTCACCGGTGGCGTGCACGACGAGGACGTCGCCGTCGTAGGCGGGGTGATCGCCTGGACCGTCACCGACCTGGAACCAGGTGTCGGACTTCCCCTGCCAGGAGGCGCAGGGCGCGTTGTACCAGATGTTGTGCCACCCCATGAAGGGTGCATCCTCGTGCACCTCCTGGGCGTTGGCGCGCCACGACTGTCGGTCGTCGGGCCAGACGGTGTCAGTGCACTGCACCGCGAGATAGCCGCCGTAGGCGGGGGCGTCCTCGGCGTGGTCTCCGTGGGCCTCGTGCAGGTCGAGGAGCGGGGCGGGGTCGTCGTCGTTGATCTGGGCGGACAGGGCGTCAGCCACCGCGGGCCAGGCCTGGCCGCTGTAGGCGACGACGATGACGGCCCCTTCCAGCTCTGTGGGGCCGACCGTGTCCCCGACGGGGTGGTCGCGGACCTCGGCGCGCAAGCCGTAGTAGGCGTCCGCGACGGCTCCGCCGTCGGCCCCCAGGCCGTAGGTGTCGTCGTGGCGGGCGACCCAGTCGAAGAAGTTGCCGGCGGCGCGGTCCAGGGCGCGGCTCTGCACGAGGTTGCTCTCGTACCAGGGGTTGTCAGGGTTGACGACGCTGTCCAGGACCATGGCCCGCACGCTGTCCGGGTAGCGGGAGGCGTAGACGGTCC
Source organism: Nocardiopsis oceani (assembly GCF_054777395.1). NCBI lineage: Bacteria > Bacillati > Actinomycetota > Actinomycetes > Streptosporangiales > Nocardiopsidaceae > Nocardiopsis > Nocardiopsis oceani. The sequence continues at coordinate 27,545 of NZ_BAAHAR010000018.1, read as the reverse complement.
CGAGGTAGCTGCCGTAGGAGTAGCCCAGGTAGTCGACCTGTTCGAGGTCGAGGGCGACCCGGATGGCGTCCATGTCGTGCGCGGAGTCCTCGGTGCGCATGTGGTCCAGCAGCGGACCGGCGTCCTCCGCGCAGGCTTCGGCGTAGGCCTCGGCGTCGGCGTGCAGGGCCTCCTCCTCGGCCGCGTCGGCTGGAACGGTGTCCTTGCGGACGGGTGCGAAGAAGTCGGGATCGCAGCTGATCGCCGGTTCCGAGGCGCCCATGCCGCGGGGGTCGAAGGCGACCACGTCGTAGGTCTCGCGGAGCTCCTCGGGCATCCGGTGGTGGGTGTGCGCGGCCCACAGGCGACCGGCGCTGCCGGGACCGCCGGGGTTGACCAGCAGAGTGTGCTCGGCGGTCCCGGTGGCGGGGACGCGGGAGAGCGCGATCTCGACCGTTTCGTCCGGGTCTCCGTCCGGGCCCGTGGTGCGCTCGCCGTCGGCGGTGCGTGCCATGGGGACGGTGACGGTGGCGCACTCGAGGTCCTCGCCGTCGACCGGGTCGAGGTCCGTACAGGGCTGCCAGCCCAGGGCCTTCTGGTCGATGCGGTCGGCCTGGTCGATGTCGGCGGCCTGGCCACCAGGCCCGGCGGACTGAACCGTGTCGGCGGACACGGGTGGAGCAGCCACGAGGGAGGCGAGGAGGATCCCGGCGGAGACAGCCGCCCGCTGTGTGCCGGTTCGTGCTCGCACTCGTTGACCCCCGATGTCGACTACATACCCTCATGCATTCTTACCGCTACCCAGAGTGACGCAAGCAAACGACACGGGACCCATGTGAGCACTCCGGCGGTAACATGTGCCCTGGTCGGATCAGACACAGACAAAGGGGCACAATGCGGCTGGATCGCGTCGATGAGCGGATCATCGCGATACTCGGCGCGGACGCGCGGATGAGCTTCGCCGAGATCGGCGGCGAGGTCGGCCTGAGCCCGTCCGCCGTCAAGCGCCGGGTGGACCGCCTCGTCGAGTCAGGCGCCGTACGCGGCTTCACCGTGGTCGTCGAACCGCAGGCCATCGGCTGGACGACGGAGGCCTTCATCGAGCTCTACTGCCGTGCGCGCACCTCCCCCGGGGAGATCCGCAAGGGCCTGTCGGGCTACGCAGAGGTCACCTCGGCGTGCACGGTCACCGGTGAAGCCGACGCCATCGTGCAGATCCGCGCCCGCGACACCCAGCACCTCGAAGAGGTCATCGAGCGCATCGGCGCCGAGTCCTTCGTCGTGCGCACCAAGAGCACCCTGGTGCTGTCGCGCCTGGTCGACCAGCCCGTCCTGGCCGGAACCGCCGACCTGACCTAGACCCGGCGGAAACGCCCCAGCCGGGCCCCGCCGGCCAGAACCCCTGCGAGAGCCCGTGCCGTCCAGCCCCAGCCCGAGGCCGTCCGGTCCGGATCCACCCGGGTGACTGGCGGCGCCCGGTGGCCGCACTCACGTCGAGGGAACCGAGGCAGCCGGACCAGGACCCGGCCGCCGGGGGGTCAACGCGAAATGCCTTTCACTGGGTGAAAAGGTATGTTGCGCCCCACACGAGCACCCATGACCATGTGGTGCGATTCACATCCCCGCCCCGGAGGGTTCGTCCCAGATGGCTGCTCAGCTGCGAGAGCGCATCGACGCCAGCGCGATGACCCGGTTCCAGTGGGGGACGGTCATCATCTGCGTCGCCCTGAACGTCTCGGACGGATTCGACGTCCTCGTCATGGCCTTCACCGCCAATGCCGTCGCCGCCGACTGGGGGCTCTCCGGCGCCCAGGTCGGCTTCCTCCTCAGCGCGGGGCTGTTCGGCATGGCTGCCGGATCCATCCTGCTGGCGCCACTCGGCGACTTCATCGGACGCCGCAACCTCACCCTGCTCAGCCTGGTCATCGCCGCGGTCGGCATGCTGCTGTCATCCGTCGCCCAGGACGCGGCCCAGCTGGGGCTCCTTCGCATCCTCACCGGCGTGGGCATCGGCGCCATGCTCGCTTCGGCGAACGTGATCGCCAGCGAGTCCGCCAACCAGCGCTGGCGTGGACTGGCGGTCAGCCTCAACTCTGCCGGGTTCGCGGTGGGCGCGACCGCGGGCGGTGTCCTCTCCGTACTGCTGATCGACCAGTTCGGCTGGCGTTCGGTCTTCCTCGCGGGCGGGCTGATGACAGTGGTCCTCATCCCCATCGTCCTGGTCCGGCTTCCCGAGTCCCTGGACCACCTGCTCTCGAAGCGCCCCGCGAACGCCCTCGAGCGGGTCAACGCGCTGATGCGCAGGATCGGCCAGCCCGCGCTGGAGGCCCTGCCCCCGGTGACCGCTCAGGACACGAAGCCCAAGGGCCAGGTGCGCCAACTGCTCACGCCGGAGACCGTGCGCTCGACGCTCTTGGTGTGGGTGGCGTTCTTCATGGTGATGTACGGCTTCTACTTCGTGACCTCCTGGACACCGACACTGCTGGTGGAGGCGGGCCTCTCCGCCAACGAGGGCATCACCGGGGGCACGCTCCTCAACGTCGGCGGGATCTTCGGCGCCGCGATCCTGGGTGTGGCCGCAGCCCGCTTCGCCCTGAAGCACGTCCTCGTGGTGTACACGATCCTGGCTGCGGTCCTGTTGGTGGCGTTCGTGCCCACCACCGGTGTCCTGGCACTGGCGTTCGCCCTCGGCGGTGCCATCGGCCTGTTCAGCAACGGATGCGTGGCGGGCCTGTACGCGATCACGCCCTCGCTGTACACCGCCTCCGTGCGTTCGACCGGCGTCGGCTGGGCGATCGGGGTGGGCCGGCTCGGCGCGATCCTGGCCCCGCTCATCACCGGCGCGCTCCTGGACGCCGGGTGGTCCTCCGGCCAGCTCTACGCGGTCACCGCCGGTGTGTTCGTCCTCGGCGGGATCGCCGTGGCCTTCCTGCGCGGCAGCGGTGCGCGCCTGGCCTCCACAGATCCCGACACGGCCGGTCAGGCGCCAGGGACAGCACACGGCGAAGGCCCGTCAGGGGACCGCCGAGGCTAGCTGGGACTAGGAGTCGCCGGCCGAAGCGGTGCTCAGTGCCCGGGAGATCCCCCGGGCGGCCTCCTGCACCAGGGGCGCCAGGGCACGGGGACGTGCGTCGTCGAGCCGCACCACCAAGGAGACGGCGGCGACGACGGAGCCGCCGGAGCCGAACACGGGCGCCGCGACGGACAGCGCGTCGGTGGTCACCTGGCCCTCGCTGACCGCGTAGCCCTTCTGGCGCACCTCCGCCAGCCTCAGGCGCAGGTCTACGGGGTCGGTCACCGTCCTCGGGGTGTAAGCGCGCAGCGGCGACGACAGGATCTCCTCCTGTACGTCGGCGGGCGCGTACGCGAGCAGCACCATGCCGACGCCGGTGGGGTGCAGGTCGAACCGGCCGCCGACCCGGGTCAGGACCGGGACGGCGTCCCGCCCGCCGATCCGCTCGACGAAGACGAGTTCGCTGCCCTCCCTGACCGCGAGCTGCACGTTCTCCCGGGTCACCTCGTACAGGTCATCCAGGAAGGGCCTGGCCGCCTCTCGGAGGCCCAGGCCGCGAGGGGCCAGGGAGGCCACCTCCCACAGGCGCAGACCGATCCGGTAGCGGCCGTCCGCTCCGCGTTCCAGCGCACCCCACTCGACGAGCTCGGAGACGCGGCGGTGCGCGGTGGGCAGGGAGATCCTGGCCTGCCGGGCCAACTCGGTCAGGTTGAGTTCGGGCGTGTCGGGTGTGAAGGCGCCCAACAGCGCCAGCACCTTGCTCGTGACCGACCTTCTTCCGTCCACCGCGTTCGCCATCGTCGTCCTCAGGGTTCGAGCACGGGCCGGGGCCGTACTGGCCCTGGGCGCAACGGCCACGACCGTGTCGCACAGCTCCCGTTCCTCGTCGGCGGGAAGGCGTACCCGTGGCCGAGCGCCTCTCCGAACACGGAGACTCGCAGGTACCACGGGTACCTTCCCTGCCTGAGGACAGTACACGGACGCCGCATCCTCCACAGCCCCGTGGGTCGAGGCCACGGAGGGACTCGGAGGGGCCATGGTTCAGCGCGGTCCGAGCGCCGGGTCAGCGGTCCGTTCGCCGGGGGTCAGTCGTCCGGGAGGGTGACCGGGGCGAGCTCGTCGAAGAGGTCACCGGGACCGGGGTTGGTCGGGTCGGTCTCGCCGCCGAAGTGGTGCATGACGCCCCACACCGCGTTCAGGGCGGTCTGGACGGCGCCTTCGGCCCAGCCCGCCGTCCAGGACACGTCGTCGCCGGCGAGGAACAGGCCCCGGTGGCGCTCGGCCAGGTCCTCCTGGTGGAAGTGCGTGAACAGGCGCCGCTGGTAGCGGTAGTGGCCTGGCAGGTTGGCCTTGAACGCGCCCATGAAGTACGGCTCGTCCTCCCACGAGACGGTAACCGGGTCACCGGTGATGTGGGAGCGGATGTCGACGTTCGGGTAGATCTTGCCGAGCGACGCGAGCATGACCTCCATGCGCTCGTTGGCCGACAGCGGCAGCCACTTGAGCGAGTCGTCGCACCAGGTGTACGACATGCAGATCGCCGCGGGGCCGTCCGGGTCCTCGCCCTCTAGCAGGTAGGTACCCCGGGTCATGCGGTCGGTGAGCGTCATGCTCATGACGTCCCTGCCGGTCTCCGGGTCCTTGTCGCGCCAGAAGGCGCGGTCCACCGGTACGAACAGCTTCGAGGACTCCATGTAGTGGGTGCGCTCGATCGCCGTCCAGTGGTCGATCGGCAGCAGGTCGTCGTCGCAGTCGATCTTGGACAGCATCATCCACGACTGCGCCGTGAACACCGCGGAGGGGTAGGTCCGGGTGGAACCGGAGGCGTCGGTGACCGTGATGTTGCCCGCCGGGGAGCCCTTGGCGGACGTGCGGCGCAGGGCGGTGACCGCCGGGCGGGCCTCGCCGCCGTGCAGCGAGGACAAAGACGTGCCCTGGGCCCAGTGCACGAGCTTGTCCGGTGCGTCCTCCCAGAGGCGCAGCGGGAGCTGGTCGACGCCTCCGACGATGCCCATGTGGTCGTCGTCCGCCCCGGTGTAGGTGACCCGCAGGATCTCCAGGATGGAGTTGGGGAAGTCGGTGTCCCAGCCGCCCGTGCCGAAGCCCACCTGTCCGAAGATCTCCCGGTTGCGGAAGGAGGAGAAGCCCGGGGACTCGCACAGGAAGCCGTAGAAGGTCTGGTTGTCCAGCTTCTCGACCAGCCGGTTCCAGATCTCCTTCTGCGCGGCCACGTCGCGTTCCCGGATCGCGGTCTGCATCCGGGTGTGGTCGACGCTCTCCAGCGTGCGGTCCCAGGCCTCCGCCACATCGCGGTAGACGTCGGGCAGATCGTCCAGGTGCGTCGCGTAGTGCGACTCGCCCTTGAGGTCGACGACGGTGCTCGGGGTGGCTCCGGAGAGCGGGTTCGGGAAGGCGTTGGTACGCAGGCCCATCCGGTCCGCGTAGTGCCAGAAGGCGGTGGACGACGGCGGGAAGCGCATCGCGCCCATTTCGGCGACCACGTCTTCGGGGCAGCCCGGCAGGCGCTCGGTGCGCAGGCGCCCGCCGATCCGGTCCGCTTCGTACACGACCGGCCGCAGACCCATCTTCATGAGCTCGTAGGCGGCGACGATGCCGGACAGGCCGCCGCCGATGACCGCGACCTCGGCGCCGTGGTGCTCGGCGGGCACCTGGCCCAGCCCGGCCGGGGAGGCCAGGAAGGAGTCGTAGGCGAACGGGAAGTCGGGCCCTGACATGGTCAGGGGACGGTCGTCCGCCGAGGCGTTGGCGGGAGCGTTACCGGCGGCCGTGGGCACGGCAGACGTCATGAGGCCCTCCTTCACTGGGCACGGGGATGGTGGGTAAGCAGCGTTTTCGCTGGGTGTTCGCGGTCTTCCCGGGGTGGCGGTCGTCCCGGGGCACGGGCCGGGTGTTCGGTGCCGGTCAGTTCAGCGGGGCGGAGTACAGATCCGGGCGGCGGTCCCCCAGGTAGGAGAGCTCGGACCGGGTCTCCTCGGCGGCCGCGGGGTCGACGTCGCCGACCAACAGGGCTTCGGTGGGACCGGCCCGCAGCAGTTCGGTGCCGTCGGGCCCCACGAGGGCGCTCAGCCCGACGTAGTCGAGATCGCCCTCGGTGTCGCAGCGGTTCACGTAGGCGAGGTGGATCTGGTTCTCCATTGCCCGGGCCGGAGCGAGGAGGGTGGCCACCGAGGTGTTGGGGCCCATCAGGGCGGTGGGCACGACGAGGAACGTGGTCCCGGCCAGCGCGTGCGCGCGCACCGCCTCAGGGAACTCCACGTCGTAGCAGATCAGGAAGCCGAGCCGGTGGCCCCCGATGTCGGCCTGGACGACCAGCTCGCTTCCGGGGCTGAAGAGGTCCCGGTCCAGGCCGCCGTACAGGTGGGCCTTGCGGTACAGCGCCTGGGAGGACCCCGTGGCGTCCACGAGCTGCACCGCGTTGTACACGTTCCCGTCCGCGCGCTCGGCGAAGCCGTAGACGATCGCCAAGCCGGTGTCGGCGGCGATCCGGGACACCGCGTCGAAGAGCGGCCCGTCCGCGGGCTCAGCCAGCCGGTCGACCTCGGGACCGATGTTGTACCCGGTCAGCGACATCTCCGGGCTGACCAGGAGGGCGGCCCCGTGGGCCGCTGCCACTCGGGCCCGGTCCCGGAGCCGGTCGAGGGCGTCGGCGGTGTCGCCGCTGCGTCCCGTGCCCTGGTCGAGGGCCACGCGCAGTGGTGTGGGCATCGCTCTTCACCCCCGGTGTGTCGTCGCTGTTCGGCCGCGTCCACTCTAGGTGGACACCCGCGTGGAAACTGTGCGCCGGGCGTGCACTCTGTTGCGACTTCCCGCCGAACGGCAACGTTCTGTTGCGCACAATCTCCTGTTCGCGACCCGACCCACCGGCTCGGGCTTGGCGCGGTGGGTCGGGACGGGGCGGAAGCGCTAGGAACGGACCTCGAAGGCGGGTTCGGTCTCGAGGGCGGAGCGGCGCATGCCGTAACCGAAGTAGATGGCCAGGCCCAGCGCGAGCCAGACACCGAAGGCCACCCAGACGCTCAACGACATGCTGAACATCAGGTAGGCACAGGCCAGGACGCCGAGGACCGGGGTGACCGGGGCGCCGGGCATCCGGAAGGCGCGCTTGAGGTCGGGGCGGCGCTTGCGCAGGACCAGGACGGCCACGTTGACCAGGGCGAAGGCGAAGAGCGTGCCGATCGCGGTGGCGTCGGCGAGCGGGCCGAGCGGGATGAGCGACGCCAGGAAGGCGATGAACAGCGACGTGATAACGGTGTTGGCGCGCGGGGTGCCCTTGGCGTCGACCTTGGAGAAGGCCTTGGGGATGAGCCCGTCCCGGGACATCGCGAAGAGGATGCGGGTCTGGCTGTAGAGCACGACCAGGACGACGCTGGCCAGGGCGAGCACGGCGCCGGCCGCGAAGACGACCGCCCAGATCGGCGTTCCGGTGACCATGGTCAGGATTCCGGCGAGGGAGGTCTCCCCCTCGGCGAACTCCGTCCAGTTGAGTGCGCCGACCGCGCTGAAGGCCACCAGGCAGTAGATCGCGGTGACCACGATCATCGAGAACATGATGGCGCGCGGCAGGTCCCGCTGCGGGTTCTTGGCCTCCTCGCTCGCGGTGGAGGCGGAGTCGAAGCCGATGTAGGAGAAGAACAGGGTGGCGCCGGCTGCCGAGACACCGGCCATGCCCATCGGCATGAACGGGGCGAAGTTGCCGTCCTGCACGGCGGTGATCGCGATGGCCACGAACATCACCAGGACGGCGACCTTGATGACCACCATGACGGCGTTGACGCGGGTGCTCTCGCGGACCCCGGCGAGCAGGGCGAACATCGACAGCAGGACAACGATGGCGGCGGGCACGTTGATCAGGCCGCCCTCCATGGGGCCGACCAGGAACTCGACGGGCAGCGCCAGCCCGGTGGTCAGGTACAGGAGCTCGTTGATGTACTGGCCCCAGCCGACGCCGACCGCGGCAACGGAGACTCCGTAGGTGAGCATCAGGCACCAGCCGCACACCCAGGCCATGAACTCGCCCATGGTGGCGTAGCTGTAGGAGTAAGCCGAACCGGAAGCAGGGATCATCCCGGCCATCTCGGCGTAGGCGAGGGCGGAGAAGAGCGCGGTCACGCCGGCCAGGACGAACGCCAGGATGACGGCGGGGCCGGCGACCGGGACGGCCTCGCCGAGGACCACGAAGATGCCGGTGCCCAGAGTGGCGCCGATACCGATCATGGACAGCTGCCAGAAGCCCATGGTGCGGCGCAGCCCGTTTCCGCTCTCGGTCTCCGCCACCAGCTTCTCGACGGGCTTGCGCCGACTCAGGCGCTGCCCGAGCGTGGGCACACCCGTGCTCTCGGGCACGCGGGTCTTCTGGTCCACCACGAAATGACTCCTCGACGTTCTGCGGGACTGAGACACAAGTTCGGCGCCGTCTCGAACCAACGGCGCCCCAAATGTGCCCTAGGCAACGTTAATGGTGTTGCCTGAGTAACATGACCCACATACGTTGCGTTTGTCTGACTTCTCCGGCGCAATCATGCGTCTGCGCGCAAGAAAACGCACGCAAGAGTGACACATGCCATATGACCTGACTCTCCGTGATGACGCCCGCTTGACCTGCAACATTGGGCGACCTGAGCGCAGCGTTAGATGTAAGCGCCCCGAGCCCCGACCTGTTCCGCCCGCACACTGTTCTCCAGCACACGGTCTCGGCCACGCGCTGTTCCACCCACGCAAAGGGGGGAGCACGGCGTTCGCCGTGCTCCCCCCAGGAAGCGGTGTGGTGCGGGCCGGTCAGGCGACGGACACGCTGGGCTCGCCCTCGGCCCCGCTCTCGCCCATCTCCTCCGCGATGCGCATGGCCTCCTCGATGAGGGTCTCCACGATCTTGGACTCGGGCACCGTCTTGATGACCTCGCCCTTGACGAAGATCTGGCCCTTGCCGTTGCCGGAGGCCACACCGAGGTCGGCGTCACGGGCCTCACCCGGGCCGTTGACGACGCAGCCCATGACGGCCACGCGCAGCGGCACCTCCATGCCCTCGAGCCCCGCGGTGACCTCCTCGGCGAGCGTGTACACGTCCACCTGGGCGCGGCCGCAGCTCGGGCAGGACACGATCTCCAGGCCGCGCTCGCGCAGGCCCATGGACTCGAGGATCTGCGCACCGACCTTGACCTCTTCGGCCGGCGGGGCCGACAGGGAGACGCGGATGGTGTCGCCGATCCCCTCCGACAGCAGCGCGCCGAAGGCCACGGAGGACTTGATGGTGCCCTGGAAAGCCGGGCCGGCCTCGGTGACACCCAGGTGCAGCGGGTAGTCGCACGACTCGGACAGGAGCCGGTAGGCGTTGACCATCACGACCGGGTCGTTGTGCTTGACCGAGATCTTGATGTCGCGGAAACCGTGCTCCTCGAACAGCGAGCACTCCCAGAGGGCGGACTCCACCAGCGCCTCGGGGGTGGCTTTGCCGTGCTTCTCCAGCAGGCGCTTGTCGAGCGAACCGGCGTTGACCCCGATCCTGATCGGGGTGCCCGCGTCGCCGGCCGCCTTGGCGATCTCGGCGACCTTGTCGTCGAACTTCTTGATGTTGCCCGGGTTGACGCGCACGGCGGCACAGCCCGCCTCGATCGCGGCGAACACGTACTTGGGCTGGAAGTGGATGTCGGCGATCACCGGGATCTGCGACTTCTTCGCGATCACCGGCAGCGCCTCGGCGTCATCGTTGGTGGGAACGGCCACCCGGACGATCTGACAGCCGGAGGCGGTCAGCTCGGCGATCTGCTGGAGCGTCGCGTTGATGTCGGCGGTGCGGGTGGTGGTCATCGACTGCACGGACACCGGGGCGTCCCCACCGACGGGAACGTTCCCGACCATGATCTTCCGCGTCGTGCGCCGGGTCGCCATCGGGCGCGGCGGAGTTGCGGGGATACCGAGATCGATGGTCACGCTTGATTCACCTCGTCTACCGCCGGAGGGGGGCGGCACTTGTGGTCGTCCGGTTCGTGAGGAAGGGCGCCCGGAACAGCGCCCGGAGCCGCGTTCGGGTGCACCATCGCAGCGGCCTCGGCCTCGGCGCCGTTCCCGGAACGCGACCCCAAGGTTACCCGCCCTTGAGGGAACGCACGGCCCGAAGTGGGACCCTTCACACCGGATCAGCCGAACAAGAGCACCGGGTTGACCAGGTCCGCCACGAGCAAAATGACACTGAACACCAGGAAACAGGCCACCACGACATAGGCCACAGGTGTCAGCAAGGCGACGTCGACCGGCCCTGGGTCCGGCTTGCGGAACAGCCGCGCGGTCCACTTCTTGATGGACTCCCAGATCGCCCCGAGCATGTGGCCGCCGTCCAGCGGCAGGATCGGCAGCATGTTGAAGGCGAAGAGGAAGAGGTTCACCCCGGCGAGGATGTTGAGCATGATCGCGGCGGTGTCCACCACCGGCAGGCCCTGCGACATGATCTCGCCGCCGATCCGGGAGATGCCGACGATGCCCACCGGGGAGTCCTCGGTGCGCTGCTCGCCCAGGAAGGCGGCGCCGAACACCTCGGGCACCCGGCTGGGCAGGGCGATGATCGCCTCACCGACGTTGACCAGCATGACGCCCACCTCGGCGGCGGACTCGGTCACCGTGAGGGGTTCGCGCTCCTGGGCGAAGACGATGCCCAGGAAGCCGACGGTCTCGGTGGCCAGGACCCTGCGGCCCTGGTCGTCGTAGACGTGGTCGCCCTGCTCGTCGACCTCGTAGACGTAGTCGCCCTCGGCGTCGCGGGCGGGCAGCTCGTTCTCGATGAGGTCGACGGTGGTGGTGAAGCGCTCGCCGTCGCGCTCGATACCGAACTCGGTGGGGCCGACGGACTCGCGGATCTGCTGGTTGGCGTGCACCCAGTCCGGAGTCTCCACACCGCCGACGGAGACGATGACGTCATCGGCCTCCAGCCCGGCCTCTGCGGCGGGGGTGGGGTCGAAGTCGTCGGTGCACTCGGTGACGGTGGCACCGGCGGGGACCACGCAGTCCTGGACCTCGCCGACTTCGGTGCTGCTCTTGGGGACCCCGATGCCCATGAAGAGCACGCCGAGCAGGATCGTGGCGAGGATGAGGTTCATGCCCGGGCCGGCGAACATGACGATCAGGCGCTTCCACGGGGCGCGCTGGTAGAACTGCCGGTCCTGGTCCTCGGGGGCCAGCTCCACGTAGGAGGCCTCCCGGGCGTCCTCGGCCATCGCCCGCCAGCGCGACATCTTGCGGGAACTGCCTTCGGCCCCCCGCTGCCCGGGCGGGAGCATGCCGACCATACGCACGAAGCCGCCCAGTGGCACGGCCTTGATCCCGTACTCGGTCTCGCCCTTGCGGAAGGACCACAGGGTCTTACCGAAGCCCACCATGAACTCGGTGCACCTGATCCCGAACATCTTGGCCGTGGACATATGGCCGAGCTCATGCCAAGCGATCGAGAACAGCAGTCCCACGAAGAACAGGACGATCCCGACCACGGTCAGCAGCACGACCATGTATCTCTCCTCAAGCCAATGTCGGTCCTCAACCGCGGGCGAGCAACTCGCGCGCGCGGGTGCGGGCCCAGGTGTCAGCGGCGTACACGTCGTCCAGGGTCAGGGTCGGGGCCCCGGGCCGGTCCGTCCGCTGGTGTTCAGAGACTACCTGGGCGACAGTGTCCATGATGGACGGGAACGCGAGGTTTCCCTTGAGGAAGGCGTCGACCGCCTCCTCGTTGGCCGCGTTGTAGACGGCGGGGGCGGTCCCGCCCGCCGAACCGACCTCCGCAGCCAGCCGAACGGAGGGGAAGGCCTCGTCGTCCAGGGGCTCGAAGGTCCAGCTCTGCGCCTTGGTCCAGTCCATGCCGGGCGCCACGTCGGGAACGCGTTCCGGTGCGCCGATCCCGTAGGCGATCGGGATCATCATGCTGGGCGGGCTGGCCTTGGCCAGGGTGGTGCCGTCCACGTACTCGACCATGGAGTGCACGATCGACTGCGGGTGCACGACCACGTCGATCCGGTCGATGGGGATGTCGAACAGCAGGTGGGCCTCGATCACCTCCAGCCCCTTGTTGACCAGGGTGGCGGAATTGACGGTGATGACCGGGCCCATGCTCCAGGTCGGGTGGTTGAGCGCCTCGGCCGGGGTGACGTCGGCGAGCTCGTCGCCGCGGCGGCCGCGGAAGGGGCCGCCGCTGGCGGTGACGACCAGGCGGCGCACCTCGCTCAGCCGGGCGTGCACCAGGCCCTGGGCCGGGCTGGTCAGCTCTTCCCAGGGGCGGTACGGGAAGCACTGGGCGATGGCGTAGTGCTCGGAGTCGACCGGGATGATCTGGCCGGGTTCGGCCAGGTCGCGGACCAGGGGCCCCCCGATGATCAGGGACTCCTTGTTGGCCAGGGCGAGGGTGTTCCCGGCGCGCAGCGTGGCGAGCGTGGACTCCAGGCCCAGCGCGCCGGTGATCCCGTTGAGGACGACGTCGCACGGGGAGCCGGCCAGTTCGGCGACACCGTCGGCACCGGCAAGCACTTCGGCGGTACCGCCCTGCTCGCCGACGAGCCGCGTGAGCTCGGCGGCCTGAGCCGTGTCCGCCACGGCCACCCGGTCGACCCCGAGTTGCACCGCCTGCTTGGCGAGCAGATCCACGCGGCCGCCGCCCGCGGCCAGCCCCACCACCCGGAAGCGCTCGGGATTGCGCTGGACGATATCGATGGCCTGGGTGCCGATCGAACCGGTCGAACCCAGGATCACTACTGTTCGCTGCTGTTCTTCTCGCACCCCTCCATTGTCACGCACCCGCGGGAGGAGAGGTCTCGGCCCTTCCAGAACCCGGGTCTTTACAGGGGCGTGCGAATGGCTTAACTTAACTCGTTAGTAACCTACTTCACAGTAAAGAACGATACCGATCACACCCGGTACGGCCGCACCCCGACCGGCCCTCCCCGATGGCGACGGCGCGACAGTCCATCGGAGCCTCCCCCCGCCCACCACCCCCGAGGTTCCCGACATGCTCTCCTCCCCATCACGCGACACCGCAGGCCCGCGCACCAAAACGCTCGCCTGCACCTTCGCGGCCGTGATCGCCGCCGCGACCGTATCCCCCGCCGCGGCCGACACCGTCGGCTCCACCATCAGCTACGAGACGATCGTCAGCCATGACGACACCGAACTGAAGGCCAAGGTCATCACCCCCACCGGCACCGAGGGACCGCACCCGCTGCTGGTCATGCCGTCCGCATGGGCCACCCCGCACATCCTCTACGTCGGCGCGGCCAAGCGTCTCGCCGAGGAATCCGGATACCAGGTCGTCGCCTACAGTTCACGGGGCTTCTGGGACTCCGGCGGCGGGATCGAGGTGGCCGGGCCCGAGGACCGCGCGGACGCCAGCGCCGTCATCGACTGGGCCTTGGACAACACCGAGGCCGACGCCGACCGCATCGGCATGGCCGGGATCTCCTACGGCGGCGGCATCAGCCTGCTGACCGCGGCCGAGGACGAACGGGTCAAGGCGGTCGGGTCCATGAGCGGCTGGGCCGACCTGGAGGCCTCGCTCTACCCCAACGAGACCATCGACGAGCAGTCCGCGGAGCTCCTGCTCCTGGCCGGAAACCTGCTCGGCACGCCCGGCGAGACGCTCGAGGAGATGGAGCGCGAGTACCGGAACGGCAACGTCGACCCCATCCTCGAACACGCACCGGACCGCTCCGCGGCCACCAAGGTGGACGAGATCAACGCCAACGGCACGGCGGTCATGATCGCGCACGGCTGGAACGACGGCATGTTCCCGGTCAGCCACCTGGCCGACTTCTACGAAGAGCTCTCCGGCCCGAAGCGGCTGATGCTGGCCCCCGGCGACCACGCCACCCAGGAAGCGTTCGGGGCTGTCGGGCTGCCCAACGAGACCTGGGAGGACCTCACGCGCTGGTTCGACCACCACCTCAAGGGCGAGGACAACGGCATCGGCGCCGAGGACCCGGTGCACGTCAAGCCCAACAACGGCGGTGGCGACTGGACCTCCCACTCGGACTGGCCCTCCCTGACCACCGGCAGCGACCAGTACTACCTCGACCAGCCCAGCACCGACTGGGGGCGCTGGCAGAGCAGCGGCGCCATGGAGCCCGAGCCCGCGACCGGCTGGGAGTACGACTTCCGTACCGGCATCGGCACGACTGCACGCAGCGGCACGGTCATCGTGTCCGGGGCACTCCAGCAGTTCTTCGACGTGCCCACCGGCGTCTCGCTGCCCACTGTGGACCGGCACCGGGCGGCGGTGTGGACCAGCCCCGACTACCCCGACGGCGCCCGCGTGGCCGGAACCCCCGAAGTGACGTTCACGTTCACCCCCACCGCGGAGGAGCAGTCGGTGTACGTGTACCTGTACGCCATGAACGACCGGGGCACGGGCTCCCTGCTCAGCCACGCGCCGTACACCCTGCGCGACGGCACCCCCGGTGAGCCGGTAACCGTGGAGACCGAGTTCTCCTCGGTGGTCTGGGACATCCCGGCCGGACACCGGCTGGCCGTGGTGGTGGACAGCGACGACGCCCGCTACACGAGTGAGAGCGAGATCGGGAACACGGTCGAGGTGAGCTCCCCCGAGGAGAACCCGACCCAGGTCACCATCCCGTTCGGGTAACGGGAGAGTTCAGGGCCCGGCAGTACCGGTGGCCGATCGGCACGACTCCCGCAGTGCCGGTCGGCCACCTTCCCGAGAAAGCCACGCCACAAACTTAAAGTAGTCAATAGGTTACTCCAAGTGTGCAAAAATCGTGGCCATGACCTCGTCCACCGCACACAAGATCCTCGCCCCGCTGGCCGCCGCCGCGGTCGCCCTCGGCGGCCTCGCCATCGTCGACAAACTCCCGGCCCCCGCGTCGGCGGTCACCCAGGCCATCCACGCATCGCACGCCCCCGCCGCACAGGCCGTACCCGTACAGCAGGCCTCCTCCCGGATGGACGGGGTCGTTCACCAGAACGGGGCGGTCACCAACGAGCAGAGCGCCGCCGTCCTCGACTACTGGACTGCGGACCGCATGGCCGCGGCCAAGCCCATCACCAGCATGCTCGACCCGGCCCTCGAACTCACCGCGCCCAGCGGGCCGGACAGGGCCGGCGCCGAACCGCAGGCCGCCCACCCAGACAGCGACGGAGAGCCCTGGGCCGAAGGGGGCCTGGTCACCGAAACCACCGGCAAAGTATTCCTGACCATGGACGACCGCGACTTCACCTGTTCGGCCTCGGTCGTGGAGGCCGACAACCGCAGCACCCTGGTGACCGCCGGACACTGCGCCAAGGACGGCACCGGTTCCTGGGCGCGCAACTGGACCTTCGTGCCCGGCTACTCCGACGGCGACGGCCCGCACGGCAGGTACACCGCCCGCGACATGCTGGTCGCCCCCGAGTGGGCCAACGAAGCGGACGACAGCTACGACTTCGCCATGGTGGTCCTCAACGAGGACGAGGGCGACGCGGTACAGGACCGGGTCGGCGCCCAGTCCCTTGCCTTCGACACCTGGACCGAGCAGAGCGTGGCCGACGGAGTCCAGGTGTACGCCTTCGGCTACCCCGCCGCGTCCCCCTTCGACGGCCGGGACCTGCACTACTGCTCCGGCCGGACGGTCCCCGACACCGGAGGCACCACCGCCAACGGGATGCGCTGCACCATGACCCAGGGATCCAGCGGCGGCCCCTGGTTCTCCGGCTTCGACCCCGACAGCGGCCAGGGCGCCATCTCGTCCGTCGTGAGCTTCAAGTACGCCGACGACCGGGACACCCAGTACGGGCCGCGCCTGGGCGCGGAGGCCGAACGGCTCTACAACCACGCGGCCCAGCTGTAAGGGTGCCCGGCGCCGCGGCCTGCGGCCGAGGCACCGGGCCGGAGCCGGGAGCTGGGCCCGGCACCCCCTGCCTCTACAGGTCGATGCCGGTGAGGACGAGGACCCGCTCATGGGTGAGGTCGGTCATCGCGGCGCGGAGGCCCTCCTTGCCCACACCCGAGCCCTTGACCCCGCCGTAGGGCATCTGGTCCGCGCGGAAGGTGGGCACGTCACCGACCACCACACCGCCGACCTCCAGCTCCCGGTGGGCGCGGAAGGCGGTGGGCAGGTCACGGGTGAACACGCCCGCCTGCAGGCCGAAGTCGCTGTCGTTGACCGCGGCGAAGGCAGCGCCGGTGTCGGCGACCCGCTGGACGACCAGCACCGGACCGAACACCTCCTCGCGCACCACCCTGGCGTCGGAGGGCGCGTCGGCCAGGACGGTCGGCGCCACGGTCACGCCGTCGCGGGTGCCGCCGGTCAGGAGGGTGGCCCCGGCCCCGACCGCCTCGTCGATCCAGGCCGCCACCCGCTCGGCGGAGGCCTCGTCGACCAGCGGCCCGACGTCGGTCTTCGGGTCGTCGGGGTCGCCGGTGCCCAACGCCTCGACCTGGGAGACCAGGCGCGGAAGGAAGTCGTCGTGGACGGCGTCGGTGACCACCACCCGCTGCACCCCGATGCACACCTGACCGGCCTGGTTGTTGCCGAACAGGGCCACGCGCTGGGCCGCCCAGTCGAGGTCGGCGTCGTCCAGCACCACGGCCGCGGCGTTGCCGCCGAGCTCCAGGGTGACGTGCTTGTGCGGTGCGCGCCGCTGGATCTCCCAGCCGAACGGGCCGCCGGTGAAGGAGACGACGGGCAGCCGCTCGTCGGTGATCAGCGGGGAGGCCAGTTCGTTGGGCATGGGCAGCACCGAGACCATGCCCGCGGGCAAGTCCGTCTCCGCGAGGATCTCACCGAGGATGAGGGCGGTCATGGGGGTGGCCGGCGCGGGCTTGAGGATTACCGGAGCGCCCACGGCGACGGCGGGGGCGACCTTGTGGGCGACCAGGTTGATCGGGAAGTTGAACGGGGAGATGCCCAGGACCGGGCCCTTGGGGACACGGCGGATCATGGCCATCCGGCCGGTGCCGCCGGGGTCGGTGTCGAGGCGCTGCAGCTCGCCGCTGTCACGGCGGGCCTCCTCGGCGGCCCAGCGGAACACGGAGACCGCGCGGCCCGCCTCGGCACGGGCCCACTTGATGGGCTTGCCGCTCTCAGCGGTGATGACCTGGGCGATCTCCTCCGCGCGCTCGCCGATCCGGCGGGACACGTGGTCGAGTGCACCGGCACGCACGTGCGCGGGCAGGGCCGCGGCCTCGTCGGCCACCGCGTGCGCGGCGGCGACGGCCTGATCGACCTGGGCCTCGGTGGGCACGGAGACGGTGCCCGCCGCCGCACCGGTGTAGGGGTTGAGGACGGTCATTTCGGTGTCGCCGGTCGCGGCGGTGCCGGCCAGCCAGAACGGGTGCGTGGTCATGTGGGCGACGGTAGCCCCGGCCAACGGCACCCGCCTTGTCCAGACCATCCAACCTACCCACTGGGATTTGCCACAGTGGAGCACGAGCAACGACGTCAGGGGATCTTTGGTCAACCGCTGGCATCCGCGCGATCCTTGATACACAGTGGTGGGGAGGGCTCTGCCAGTACGTTCAGCCAGACCCTCGGGTCCACCGCCGCCGACGGGAACCCGGGAGGGCCCATTGCCGCTCGTCTACCGCACGCTCGTCGCAGTACCCAACGCGGACGGGGAACTCGTCGCCGTAACCTCGGGCTTCCTCTCACGGTGGCTCAGCAAACGCGGCAACTCGGGCGCGCGCGTGGACTTCAGCACCTCCGGCCGCTACGAGCTGAGCAACCGCTCCCGCGCCCTGGTCGCCCGGCACGACAACACCGACGAGGGCCTCACCTTCCTGCGCCTGGTCACCGAGTCCGAGAAGCCGGACGGCGTGTGGCGCACCCTGGTCACCGTGGTCGTCGACCCCGAGCTCGCCCCCTGGAACTTCGTGTGGCTCGACATGACCGTCGACCCCACCGCCCCCGGCAACGCCGGCAACCCGGCGGAAGCCCCCCGGCTGGACGTGATGCCGCCAGAGGCCGCACGGATGCTCCTCGACTCGGTCAGGGCCCACGACGGCACCCACCCGCTGCCCCCGACACCGAAGATC
Organism: Nocardiopsis oceani; assembly: GCF_054777395.1. Taxonomy (NCBI): domain Bacteria; kingdom Bacillati; phylum Actinomycetota; class Actinomycetes; order Streptosporangiales; family Nocardiopsidaceae; genus Nocardiopsis; species Nocardiopsis oceani. The sequence goes on along the minus strand of NZ_BAAHAR010000018.1, from coordinate 9,537 downwards.
GTGCGGGGCCGCGACGACGCCGCCGTGGACGCACTGCTGTCGGCCGTCCGCGATCCCCTCAGGCGGTTGGCGATCGTCGCCACCGGGGCGCCGCGGGACGTGACCGTCGCCGAATGGCGCAACTCCATGGCCGGGGCCCTGTCCCGCTGTACCGGCATGTGTGCCGGGTACGTGTTGGACGCGGCCGCCCTGGAGCGGGTGGACGGGGCCCTCCCCCGGGACCTGGACGTGCCCGCGGGCGGGGTGCGCACGTTCTTACCAGAGGTGGACCTCGCCGACGAGGAGGACGCCGGACGGCACCCGCGGATGAGTCCGAACACCCTCGACACCGCCCGCGAAGGCGAGCGCATCCGCAACTGGGTCGGCGCCGCGCTGTCCCGGCGGGTGCGCGACAACGCTGTGGGGATCGGGCTGCCGGAACCGCTCAGGGCGATCGACGCCTTTCTGACCGAGGAGACCGACGACCTCCGCGCAGGCCCGCGCACCGGGCCCGCGGTCCCCCAGCAGGCGCCGCCCACCGGATCGGGGCACGTCATCGCGCACCAGTCGGAACAGGACTCGGACGGCACGGCGGGTTTGGCGGCCGCCGCTGCCGCCAAGGCACAGGAAAAGCAGACACAGCGGCTGAAAGAGGAGGTCCGCCGGCTGAGCGGGCGGATCGAGGAGCTGTCCGACGAGCGCCAGGCCCTACTCGCCGAGACCGCGGACCTGGCCGACGAGCTGGCCACGGCCAGGGAGGAGGGGCGCAAGGCCCGCTACGAGAACCGGTGGCTGCGCGACCGGGTACGCGAGGAGGGCCTGTACCGGCTGGCCGCGGCGCCGGCCCCACGCGACCCCGACCAGCGCGCCCCCGCCAGCGTCCGGGAGCTCCTGGAACGGATCACCGACGGCACGGCCCTGCCGCACCTGTTCTTCACGATCGAGGACCAGACGGTGTACGAGCTGTCCGACAGCCGCAAAGAGGGCCTGTGGGTGACCCGGGCCTGGGAGGCGCTGCTGGCGCTCAACGACTACGCCCGTTACCAGTTCGACAACCCGGGTAGCGGGCTGGGCTTCCACTCCTACCTGCGCGACCCGCCCAACGGCTACCGGGTGATCCCGGTCAAGCGCCTGGCCTCGCAGGAGTCCGACTACGTCCGCAACCGGGGGAAACTCAACGAGAAGCGGGTGTTCCGGGTCCCGCACGAGGTGGACCCGGCCGGCCGGGTACCGATGTACGCGCACATCAAACTGGACATCGAATACGGCATCTGCCCGCGGCTGTACTTCTTCCCGCACCTGGGTCCCGACACCACCAACCGCGTCTACGTGGGCTACCTGGGACGCCACCTGCCGGTACAGCAGTCGAACTGAGGGCCTAGACCAGGGAGTTGCCGTAGCGCCGGGCCAGCGGTTCCAGATCCGGTTCGCCGTAGCGCTCCACCAGCTCCTTGAACCGCAGCTCCTTGTCCTCGCCGAAGCGCCGGACCTTGGCCGCGAAGGCGTCCGCGGTGAGGAACACCGGCGGTTGGCTCTTGCTGTGGAACTTGTCCGCGTACATGACCAGCTCCTCCTCGGGCGACTCGGCCAGGTAGTCGGCGACCGGGATGGGCAGCCCTTGGGAGCGCACGTCCTCGCAGGTGATCCCCACCCCGGTGTGGTGGGAGCAGAACCGGCCCAGGGCCTCAGGCAGCCCCTCCCCCGCCAGGAGCTCGTAGCCGAGCACCCCGTGGCTGACGTAGCGGGAGCCGTCAAGCTGCCCGTCGGGTCCGTACAGCCGGTAGACGCCGATGTCGTGGAGCAGGCAGCCGGCCCGCACGAGATCAGCGTTCACACTCGGGGCAGCGCGGTCGAGGAGTTGCTCCGCCACCTCGCACACGGCACGGCAGTGCGTGTACACGCGCTCGAAGGCCTCGGCTGTGGGAGCGTACCGCTCGTGGAGGGCCCGGATCTGGTCGTCGGTGGGGATCAGCACATCCGCAGACTAGGCCAGGTGCGCGGAGCACGGCACATATCCTGGGGCCCGTGACGGGAACGAGTACCGAGCCCCTGACGGGCCTGGCGGAGACGGAGTGGCGCGGGCGCGCCGAACAGCACGCGCAGCGCGTGGACGCACTGGTCGGCGACCACCTGCGGCGGCGGCGCGCGGGCGAACGGCACCCCGTCGAGGACTTCCTGTTCACCTACTACAACCTCAAGCCCGCGCAGCTGCGGCGCTGGCACCCCGGTGCGGGATCGGTGCTGCTGGGCGAGGGCGCCCGCGAGCGGCTCTCCGAGCGCTTCTACACCGAGGTCGACGGCGGGGTGGGACTGGACGTACCCGGCTTCCTCGCCGCGCGCCCGGTTCTGGACTTCGTGGAGCGGCTGCTGACCTCGGTGGCCGAGCGCCCCGCGCACCTGGGCTGCTTCGGGCTGCACGAGTGGGCCATGGTGTACCGCACCGAGGACGTCCGGCACTCGCAGGTCCCCCTGCGGCTGGGCCACAAGGGCACCGACCGGGTCGTGGAGTCGCACCGGATCCAGTGCTCGCACTTCGACGCGTTCCGGTTCTTCACCGAGGAGGCCCGCCCGCGCAACACCCTCCAGCCCACCCGGGAGGCGCAGGCCGAGCTGGACCAACCGGGGTGCCTGCACGCCAACATGGACCTGTACAAGTGGGCGTACAAGCTCGCGCCCGCGGTTCCGTCAGAGCTGGTGGTGGACTGCTTCGAACTCTCGAAGGAGATCCGCACCCTGGACATGCGGGCCTCGCCGTACGACCTCGTGGAGTGGGGCTACGAACCGGTCCGGATCGAGACCGCCGAGGGCAAGGCCGCGTACATGGAGTACCAGCGCGACTTCGCCGAACGCGGCGCGGTCCTGCGCGAGCGGCTCCTCGCGGTGTGCCGGACGCTGCGCGCGGCGGGCTGACCTCTGTCCGCCGGGGTTCAGGTCAGGTCGGCGCGGCCCGCCTCCCGGGCCTCACGCTCCCGGGAGAACCGCTGCGCCCGCCACATACCGATGAACAGCAGGGTGAGGCTCACCGCGGTCGGGGCGAGCGTCGCGGCCAGCTGACCGTTCACGGTCGCGGCCGCCGGGATGAGGGCTAGCGCGGGCAGCATCGCCACACCGGCCAACAGCGACCACCGCGAAGCGGCCTCGTGCACCGTGTACCAGGCGAAGTCGCTGGAGTACGTGTACGAAGTGCGGATACCGAAGAAGCGGTTCGGCCGAATCATCCGCCTGCGCCCCATGATCCCCATAACGACCAGCACGACCGACATCAGGCCGAGGCTGGACAGGAGAAGCAGAAGCGGAACGAAGGGGATCATCTGGTCTTGGGCATCGGCCAAAGGGTGCATGGTCGGTCTTCCTCCAGCCGGGGCACGGCGGATCGGGGCAGGTTTGAAGGCGCTAGGGGTTGACACGGGCGGGGCGGGGATCCGGCATCATGGTGCCCGACGGCCCTGCCGATCCAACAGTCACGGGTGTCATGGGCGCACGGTCATGGGTGCGCGGTCATAGGTGCGCGGTCATGGGTGCGCTCCTCCTCGGTGAGCGCTTCGTGTCCGTGGTTCGGGTTTGGCAGACTCCCACCATGCCCGAACTCCGCCAGCGGCACCTCCCCGACCGGCTCGACCCGCGCGGCCCCCGCCCCCGCCTCGCAGTCCACGTACTGTTCGGGGCCACCGTGCTCGGCTTCGTCCTGGTGCGGACCCTCAACGCCATGGCCGAAGGCCGGTTCATCCCGTCGCCGTTCCCGCACCCCGATCCCGTCTACCTGGTCATGCTCGGCGCGCTCCTCCCCGTCTGCGCCCTGTGGCCGTTCACTGCGTGGGAACGCCGGGCACCTGCCCACAGGCGGGCCTTGACCGCAGGTTTCCTCGCCTCGACCGTCCTCCTCATCCCGGTCATGGATTTCGGTGCCTTCGGGCTGGTCGCCGTGTCCGTCGCCCTTGCCACGTGCGCGTTCGGCACGACGGGCGGGCTGGCCCAAGCACTGGTGTTCGCCGTGGTCAACGCTGCTGCCGGACTGGCTCTCCCGGGCCTTCCACTCGGCTATGCCATGTTCAACGGGGCGCTGATGTTCGCCTACGGCCTGGTCCCACTCATGGCCATATGGGTACTGGTCGGCGCGGCCCGGCAGAGCCAGCGCACCCGTGACCTCCTGGCGGAGCTGCAGGAGGCGCACTCCCTGTTGCGTGAGCACGCCGCCCGCGACCGGGAACGCGCCATCGCCGACGAACGCGCCCGCATGGCCAGGGAGATGCACGACAGCACCGGCCACCACCTGAGCGCCGTCCACGTGTGCCTGCTCAACGCGGAGCGCTCCGCGGCCGCGCTACCCGGGGATCTGCCCCGGGAACTCCTCGACGACCTGCATGAGGACATCGGCCAGGCCCGTCGCCTGACCAAGGAAACCCTGGCCGACACCCGCCGCTGGGTACGTGCCCTCAAGCCTCTCGGGCTGGCCGAACGTTCCGGTCCGGCCGCACTGCGCTCGCTCACGGAGTCGTTCGGTAACCTGGGGGTTTCCACCAGCTTCACCAGCACCGGTTCCTGGCCCGACGGACTGGACGGGAACGCCGAGCTGGTCGCCTACCGGTGTGTACAGGAAGCGCTGACCAACGCGCTGCGCCACTCCGGTGCCAGCCGCATCGAGGTGGCCGCGCATGCCGGGCCGGACCGACTGGACCTTCGGGTCACCGACGACGGCCAGGGGCCGGGGGACGGGGCGCCGGGGTTCGGACTGACCGCGTTGCGCGAACGCCTTGCCGCTCTGGGCGGAGCATTGGATACGGGTCCGGGCGCGGGTGGCGGGTTCGAGCTTCGGGCCCGGGTTCCGGCAACGGCGTACCCACACGAGCGGGCACGTGAATGGGAAGTGGCGTTGTGACTGAGCGGGTTCGGGTGCTGTTGGTGGACGACCACCTGATCGTGCGGCGCGGTCTCGCCCGGCTGCTGGCAGCCGAGGCGGGTGTGGAAATCGTCGGCGAGGCGGCCGATGGTGTGGAGGCGCTCGAACTCCTCTCCTCGGCCGAACTAGCCGAGCCGCCGCACGTGGCCCTGGTGGACGTGCACATGCCGCGGATGAACGGTACGGAGCTGGTCGAGCGCCTCCGAGTGGAGCATCCCGGGATCTCGGTGGTGGTTCTGACCAGCTTCGATGAGGACGAGCACCTGTTCGCGTGCTTGCGCAGCGGGGCGAAGGGATACCTGCTCAAGGACGCCGAACTCGACGACGTCGCCGGGTCCGTCCATCGGGCAGCTCGTGGGGAGAGCACACTGCTCGGGTACGCCGCCGAACGGATGATCGCCGGAATCACCCCACCGGTCCCAACTCCTGTTTCCCCCGTGACTCCCCCGGCCGACCACGGGCTCACCGCACGGGAGTTGGACGTGACGCACCAGGTCGGTTCCGGCGCCACCAACCGAGAGATCGCCCGTGCCCTCCACATATCGGAGGGCACCGTCCGCAACCACATCACCAGTGTCCTGCGCAGACTCGACCTGCGGGACCGCACCGCCCTCGCGCTCTGGTACAACGACCGTCACTAGTCCAACCGCGGGTGAGCGCCCGGCACCTGAGGTGGAGCGGGGCCGAGGGCGCCCGCCCCACCGTCACGGCACAGGGCCGGGTCGCGGCTCAGGACCAGGCGGTGAGGGTGCCCCACAGCGCCAGAGAACCGAGGGCCAGTGAGAACAGCACCGAGGGCACGAACAACGTGATGCGCAGCCAGCGCCACCGGGCCGCCTCGACGGGCACCCGGCTCCAGTGCCACACGGCGACCGTGAGCGCTGCGGCAACCAGGGCGACGCCGAGAGCCCACACGAACGGAGGCGTGTCCACCCAACCGCCGACCCGCAGGGCGGCGAGCAGCCAGGCCACGGACCCGAGGGTGAGCGAGACGATGCGCAGCCGGTCGAGGGGCCGCTGGGCAATGAGCGTGCGGCGGCGCAGCACCAGGGCGAACAGCAGGAGCGACGGCAGCAGCACCATGGCCAGGGTCAGCGACAGGAACAGCCACGGGGCGAAGGTCGGGGCGAGGGGCTCCGGATCGTCCCCGAGCAGGTCGAAGGCCAGGTTGACGGAGTCGGTCGAGAAGCTGTTGGACATGACCACGACGGAGTGCTCCCCGTCCGTGGCAACCATGCTCCGGCTGCCCAGGGTGCCGCCGCTGTGCCAGGTCACCTGACCGACATCGGAAACGTAGAGCAGGTGCCAGCCCAGACCGATACCGGTCCCGTCGAACATCTGCCCCGGGATCGCCGCGTCGAAGGGATCGTGGACGGGGTCCATCGAGCCCAGGCCCGGTGCGCTGCCGTCGGCCACGGCGGTCATGAAGCGGACCAGGTCCTCGGTGGTGCTCCAGGTGGTGATCCCGGCCGCCGCGTAGTCGGTGTTGCGCCACTCCTGGACGCGCGCGCCGGGTTCGGCGTGCGGACCGGCGCCGCCCTCCGGCACCCCGTCGTCGACGACGTACGTGTCGTCCATGCCCAGCGGGTCCAGAATCCGCTCGCGGACCAGGTCCGGGTAGTCGGTGCCGGACTCGGCCGCCAGGGCCTCACCGAGGACGGCGTAACCGGCGTTGCTGTACTGGTAGGAGCCCCGGTTCAGCGACATGGTGGCGGTCGCGTGTTCGAGGGGCGGCGTGGCGGTGCGGTACATGTCGCCGGACACCAGGGTCGCCACGGGTCCGCGGAGACCGGTCTCCGCCTCCGTCACGAACCCGGCGTGGTGCGTGGCCAGCTCCTCCAGGTTCGCGTCGGCGATCTCCGGATCGGAGAAGTCGAGTTCGGGGAAGATGTCCGCGAGGGTGCGGTCCAGCGAGGTCTCGCCGTTCTCCACCATGTCCGCGAGGGTCATCGCGGTGAAGGCCTTGAACACCGACGCGGTCTCGAACAGGGTGTCCTGGCCGATGGGCTCGGTACCGTCGGCGGTCCCCGCGGTCACCCACTCGATCCCGTCCGGGTCCTCGTTCGGGAATCGGGCGACAGCCAGGCCTTGGACCAGCTCCGGGTCGAGGGCGGCCGAGACATCGTCGACCAGTGGGGCGTCCCCCTCGAACTCGGCCCCGGACGCGGAGCGGTGGGGCAGGAGCGGGAAGAGCAGGAACGCGATGAGGCCGACCGCGGCACCGGCCGCCAGGGCCACGAGCAGTGTCCGGCCGGGTGCGGCCTGGGCTCTGGGCCTTGGTCCGCGGGACGGCACGTTCTGTTCGGCCGCGGCGGCCGGGGAGGGTACTTCGGGAGCTGTCATACGGCGATTCTCTAGAGGGAAGGCGTATGCGGACCAGTCACTGGAGTCATGGACCGGTCACGTTTTCCAGTCATGCCTCCGTTCACAGGTAGGCGGCGACGAGGCCCCAGGTCATCAGCGACCCCAGGGTCAGGGAGAAGAGCACCGAGAACACGAACACGGTGACGTGCAGCCAGCGGAAGCGCCCGGCCTCGGTGGGGACCCGGACGAAGTGCCAGGCCAGGACGGCGATGGACGCGGCGACCACCCCCGCGGACAGGGAGAAGGACACGTGGGGCACCTCCAACCAGATGCCGCTGCGCTGGAGGAAGGCGAGCCACGCGAGGTTGCCCAGGGACAGGGAGACCACCCGGAGCCGGTCGATCGGGCGCTGGGTGATCAGGGTCCGGCGGCGGATCGCCAGGGAGATCAGGAGGCCCGGCGGGACGATCAGGAGGAAGACCACGAGCGCCGAGTAGAGGAGGACGCTGGGTTCTGCGCTGATGGGGTCGGTGCCCTCGGGGCTGGACAGCAGGTTGAGGGCCAGTGCCGACTCTTGGAGGACGGCGGTGTTGCCCATGAGGACCACGGCGCGGTCATCGTTGAACAGCAGCATCGTGGAAGCGCCGTAGACCATGCCGCCGTGCAGGGTGACCGGTCCGAACTCCTCGGTTTCGTGGCGCTGCCAGGCGAGACCGCTCGAGACGGTCTCGGAGCTGTCGGGGACGATGTCCTCGAGAACGGTGTCCGTCGAGTCCGCTCCGGGCGCGCTGCCGTCGGTCAGCCCGGCGGCGAGCTTGGTCAGGTCGGCAGTGGTGCTCCAGGTACCGATCCCGGCCGGGGCGTAGTCCGCGTTGGTCCACGGCGCGATGCGCACACCGGGTTCGTAGTAGGGGTGCGCGGCGCCTGCGGGGAGGTCCTCACCGGCGATGACGGTGTCGTCCATGTCGAGCGGGTCGAGGATCCGCTCGCGGGCCAGCTCGGGGTAGGGGGTGTCTGCCTCAGCTGCCAGCGCCTCGCCGAGGACCGCGAAGCCGAAGTTGGAGTAGAGGAAGGTGCCCTTGGTTTGTGCCCGGGCGCTGGCCAGCGACTCCAGTGGGGGGTCGACGTGGCGGTAGGGGCCGGTCATGGGCAGCGTGCCGAGGACGGAGGCGGGAAGGTCCGGGTCGGCGACCGCCCCCAGCCCGGAGTGGTGGGTGGCCAGCTCCTCCAGAGTGATGGAGGCGACCTCGGGGTCCGTGTAGTCGACCTCCGGGAGGACCTCCGCCAAGGTGCGGTCCAGGGTGGTCTCCCCCTCCGCGACCATGTCGGCGAGGAGCATGCCCGTGATCCCCTTGAAGATCGAACCGGTCTCGACGGGTGTGTGCTCGTCGAAGGGGACGGTCCCGTCGGTGGTTCCTGCCTGGGCCCACTCGACCGTGTCCGGGGCCGTGTCGGCCGCGTCCGAGTCCGTCTCGACCGCGCCCGGGTCCGGGTCGGCCGCGTCCGGGTCCGTATCGGCCGCGTCCGAGTCCGTCTCGACCGCGCCCGGGTCCGTATCGGCCGCGTCCGGGTCATTGAGGTCGAAACGGGCGACGGCCAGCCCCTGGACCTCCTTGAGCCGGTCGCCGAGGGCCTCCTCGACGTCAGCGGCAAGGGGCGCGTCCCCGGTGACCTCGCTGGCCGGCGTGGGCCGCACCGGCGCGAACAGGTGGGCCAGAACAGCCACGACGATGCCGACAGCCAGGGCGACCAGCCAGACACCACGCGGGGCCGCCAGTGGGCGTGAATCCGCCAGGGGGCGCGGGGAGTGGGAGAGAGCCATGCCTCCAGGCTTTCGCGGACTGCTGTCCAACGGTAGTCGTTGCTGTCATCGCCCTGCCATGACAATCCGATGGTTCCGGGATGACAACTGTCATCAACAGATCCTGTGTCGGCTGCTGTGTCGGCTGCTGTGTCGGCACATTGGGGTTGCCTGCTCTGATGGTGTGGGGTTGCTTTTCCGGCTGGGGTGTCCTCCTTTCCCGCCGCCCGATTGTGGCCGTCTCCGCTGCGCGCCTCAAGGTCGTCGCCATCGAGCGCTTCGCGCGTCATTGGCGCTCCACCTTGACCCGCTCCGCTACGACGGCGGGTTGGCGGCTATCGGGAAAGGGGGACGGGTGGTTGAGGTCCGAGCGGTCCCGGCCTTCGGCCGGGTAACCCCGGTCGGCCTGGGGGCCGATGCCTGCCACGCCGCCGGAGCGTTGACGGGTCGGGTGTCGCGGCTGGTCATGGTGTGCGGCGGACCCCTCGGCCTGGGGGCCGATGCCTGCCCCTGCGCCGGAGCGTTGACGGGTCGGGTGTCACGGCTGGTCATGGTG
>NZ_BAAHAR010000017.1:0-134523 GCF_054777395.1 Nocardiopsis oceani | reverse complement strand
CGCTTCGCGCAACCTCGCCCACCGGGGCGAGGCGGCGTGGATCGCGGGGCGCCAGTCAGCCGCCTCTGCATCCTCTCAACAGTGAGGGGGTGCTGGACGCGGGAGGTCTCCTACCAGCCAGGTGGGCACCTACCTGCAAGCCCGTGGGCTTCACCCACGGGTAGTTGATCCCCGCGTGCGCTGGGCTCGGGGCCAACTATCTGTGATGACGCGAGGCGTTGTTGTCTCGCAACCTGGCTTCAAACCTTGGGGGCCACCGGCGGAGCGGGCCCCTGGGCCACATCATAGATGGGCTTGCGGCCCGGCGGAGGGGGATCCGCCGGGCCCTGTGGTTAGCGGGTGGGGGCGAGGGCCTCGCGGAGGGCCGCGGGACTGGATGCGGTGACGAGATCAGCTGAACTGGGGCACCTGAGCTTTGCCTCGGTTGGCTGGAGTACCTTCGTCTCCTCCCTCAAGGCCCCCCACACCGAATAGACCCCTCCCCCACGCCGCGTAGAGCCCCGGGATCGCCGTTGATCCCGGGGCTGGTCTGTGGCGCCACCGCGGTCGAGCGTGAACGGCTCGTCGGGTGGTCGGAAGTCTGCGGGTGAGGTTACCGCTTGGTGGACGTCACCGCGGGTTCCTTCAGTACCTGGGCGGTCCTTAGCCCGGCGAAGGCGACGGCCAGCGCTCCAACACTGACCACGGTGAGCACTCCCCCGGCCATCAATGCTCCGGCGGCCCCGATGAGGGGTGCCAGGCCGCCGAGGGTGAGGGCTCCGGCCGAGTTGCCGATGGTGGACTGCGCGGTCCACACGGAGTTGACCCGCCCGCGCAGGTGGTCGGGGGTGTGGGACTGCAGGAGCGCGTAGCGCAGGATCTGCTCCACGACCTGGCCGAAGCCCAGGAACACCAGGAAGGCGAAGGCCAGGGGCGCCCAGGGGCTGGCTCCGAATCCGAGGACGGCAAGACCGCAGACAGCGACCGCCGCGAGCAGGAGCGCGCCGCTGCGGCGGGCCCGCCCGGCCCAGCCGCTGGTGAGCGATCCGATCAGCGCTCCGACGGCGGGCGCCGTGTACAGGATTCCGACCAGGCCGGGCCCGCCGCCGAGGACCTTGTCGGTGAACTCGTTGATGAGCACCTGGGGCGTGGCGAACAGCATCTGCGCCAGGCCCAGGAGCAGGAGCGGACCGACGACGCGGTGCCTGAACGCGAACCCGCCTCCTTCGCGCAGGGCGTCGAGGACCGGCTGGGCGCGGGATTCGGCGGAGGGTTCGAGCCTGGGCAGGCGCCACACGAGGAAGGTCGTGAAGAGCGAGAGCAGCGCGGTGATGACGTAGTTCGAGCCCATCCCGAGGCTGGCGATGATCATCCCGCCGAGCGCGGGCGCCATGACGTTGCCGAGGTGGCCGTTGAGTGCGATGAGCGCCCCGGCGGCGGGGAGCTTGTCGCGCGGGACGAAACCGGGGGCCACGGCTTGGAGGGCGACGGTGCTGAACGATCCCAAGAAGCCGTTGAAGGCCGCGATCGCGTAGATCACCCAGAGCCAGGGTTCAGCGGGGAGGAGGGTGTTGGCGGCGAGAACGCCGAAACCGATGACGGCGGAGGCCCGACCGATGACGATGAGGCGCCGCCGGTCGCCGCGGTCGGCGAGCATGCCGCCGACCAGGGTACCGGAGAGGACGCTGACGGCGGAGGTGGTGTGGACGGTGGCCACGAGCAGTGAGGACCCCGTGAGCTCGTACACCTGCATGGGTAGGGCAACGGCCGCGAAGCCCAGCCCGAAGATGGAGATGAGCCGGGCGACGAAGATGATCCTGAACTCGCGGCTCTGGCGCAGGGGGCTGATGTCGATCATCAGCTGGGAGAGTTTCACGGGGTCCTTCACGAGTGGGGCGGTTCAGCGGGCAGCTCCCCCCGGATGATCTTGCCCCTGTCTCCACCCTCGGCCGTCGAGAGTGGAGACAGGAGCAAGATCATCGCGAGAATGCGCGGGTCAGGCGAGCGCCTCGCGCAGGCTGCGGGGGCGCAGGTCGGTCCAGTGCGCGTCGACGTACTCCAGCGCCTCGTTCTTGGAGACGGGGCCGTGGACGGGGGTCCAGCCGTCGGGGACCGGGGCGAAGCCGGGCCACAGCGAGTGCTGGTCCTCGTCGTTGACCAGCACGAGGAAGGTGCCTTCGGTGTCGTCGAAGGGGTTGCTCATGGTCGTCGCTCCTTCAGGGGCGGGTGCGGGGTCGGTCAGGTGAGGATTTTCTGCCAGGCCCGGACGGTGGGCTCCTCGCCGAGGGCGACGAAGTCTGCCTCGACGCCGTATTCGCGCCAGTTCTCCACCAGGCTCATCAGGCGGATCGAGTCCATGCCCTGGTCGAGCAGGCTCTCGGTCTCCTCGACCTCGTCGGTCGGTATCCCCAGCGCCTTGGCCACGTGCTCCAGGACGAGGTCGGGGGTCAGTTCCTTCTGCATTTCCGGTCCTCCTGCGGGGCGGTGAACGCCGGGGCGGTGCACCCGCGGTCAGTTCACCGCCAAGGCGGTGTCGGGCGGTCAGGAGGCGATCTGCTCCAGGGCCTCTTCGAGGCTGTCCAGGGTGAGCAGCGCGGACTTGTGCGTACCGGCGTCGCTCCACGGCAGCGGGTAGACCTGGTCGTCCTCCGCGGCGGGCAGGGAGTTGAAGACGTCCTCGTCGATCAGGTCCTGGGTGGGTCCGGGGACATCGCCGTCGGGGTTGGCCTCGGTGAGGATCGCGTCGGCGTCGGAGAGCTGGTCGACCTCCTCGACGGAGTAGTACGCCGCCCACTCCTGGTGGGAGGCCTCGTTCTGCTCGCCGATGAAGTCGAATCCGACCTCGCTGGCGATGGCGGTGTTCCAGGCGGGGCCGAACTCCTGGAGGACCTGTCCGGCGCCGGCGCCGGGGGTGCCCTCCGAGGAGCGGGCGAAGGCGAAGTCGGTCTCGGCGAGGACGTCGGCGTACTCGTCGGAGATCTCCGCCACTCGGGCGTCGTATTCGCCTTCGAGCTGCTCGTAGGTGTCGGAGACCCCGATCGCGTCGGCCACTTGGACCTCGACCTCCTTCCAGGAGTCGGGGTCGCCGAGGCCGATGGCGACGGTCGGCGCGAGCTCCTCGAGGTTGTCCAGGGGCACGTTCTCCATGCCGTCCGAGGGCCAGCCGACGACGATCAGGTCGGGCTCGAGCGCTGCGATGGCCTCGAAGTTGGCCTCGTTGGTGGAGCCGACCTCTTCCAGGCCGGTCATCGTGTCGACGTCGTCGGGGTGGACGTTCTCGGCCCAGTTGTCCTGGGTGTGCACGCCGACGACGTTGCCGCCGAGCTCGACCGCGGGCTGGGCGGCGTAGGAGAGGGCGACGACGCGCTGGGGGTCGGCGGGGATCTCGATATCGCCGTTCTCGGCCTCGAAGACGCGGGTCTCCCCTTCGGCCTCCGCCCCGCCCTCGGAGCCGTCGTCGGACTCGGTGGCGGCGCAGGCGGTCGCCCCGAGCACCAGGGCGGACAGCGCGCAGAGCGGCCACAGGCGTGCGGGTTCAGACATCAGTTGTTCTCCTGTCAGAGGGAAACCTTCGGGGGTAACAGTTAGGCTAGCCTAGCCTTAGTCTCACTCGTGTCGCACCCCGCTCTTGGTGCGCAGCGCTTCGGCCAGCACGGGGCCGACCTCGGTCAGTGCGGCCGGTCCGGTGAGTGCGTCGTGGGAGGCGTTGACACGGTGGTCGACCACGCGGCCGCTCACGTAGGGGCTCCATGCCTGGTGGTCCACGTCCTCGCGCGGGGTGCCCGCGGCGGTGAAGAACACCAGGTCGCCGTCGAACACCCGGTAGGTGGCGCGGGTCATGAGTTCGGCGTTCTCGCGGTAGGTGTCCACGACCGCGTTCAGGGTGGCGGGCTCCAGGTCCGCCCAGACCCCGCCTTCGCTGATGAACTCGGTGACCTCCTCGCGCGTGTACGGCGGCGCGAAGTCCTGGGGGCTTTCCCGCATGGAGCTGGCCAGCAGGAAGGCCAGGGCCTCCTGTTCCACCTCTTCGGTGGTCGCGGACAGCTCACGGGTGCGCCGCTCGCCGTCCAAGGGGTAGGTGTCCATGACGGCAAGGAGCGCGACCTCCTCGCCCTTGTCCTGGAGGAGGGTGGCGACCGCGTGCGCGACCTGTCCGCCGAAGGACCAGCCGACCAGGTGGTAGGGGCCTTCGGGCTGGACGGCCCGGATCCGCTCCAGGTAGTACACGGCCAGTCCGTCCAGGTCGGGCGCCAATCCGTGCCGTCCGCGCAGCCCGGGCGACTGCACGCCGTAGACCGGCTGGTCGGGGTCCAGGTAGGGGGTGAGGCCGGCGAAGGACCAACTGAACCCGGCGGCCGGGTGGAGGCAGAACAGGGGCGGCCGGTCGCCGCCGGAGCGCAGGGGCAGCAGCGTGGCGAGCGGGTCACCGCCCTCCTCGGTGCCCAACAGGCGGGCCGTGATCCGCGCCGGGGTGGCCGCGGTGAGCACCTCGCCCACCCTCAGCCGCGTGTCGAACTCGCTCCGGATCCTGCCCACCAAGCGCATGGCGAGCAGGGAGTGGCCGCCGAGGGCGAAGAAGTCGTCCTCCGCACCCACCTCGTCCAACCCGAGCACCTCGGCGAACAGCGCGCAGAGTCTGCGCTCCTCGTCGTTGGCGGGCGCGCGTCCGCCGCCGGTCCGCCACTCGGGTGCGGGCAGGGCGGCCTGGTCGAGCTTGCCGTTGACGGTCAGCGGCAGCCGGTCCACGACCATAAGGGCGCTCGGGACCATGTGCTCGGGCAGGCGCGCGGACAGCGCGCCGCGCACCTCTTCGGGGTCGACGGCACCGGGACCTCCGGGGTCCGACTGCTTCGGCACGAGGTAGGCGACGAGTCGGCGCACGCCCGGTGCGTCCTCCCTGGCCAGGACGGCTGCCTGCGCGAGATCGGGGTGGGACTCCAGCACCGCGACGATCTCGCCGGGCTCGACCCGGTGGCCGCGGATCTTGATCTGGTCATCGGTGCGTCCGAGGAAGTCCACGAGCCCGTCGGGACCCCAGCGGACCAGGTCGCCGGTGCGGTACATGCGGCTGCCGGGCGGCCCGAAGGGGTCGGCGACGAACCGGTCGGCGGTCCCGCCGGGGCGTCCCGCGTAGCCGCGGGCGAGGCCGACCCCGGACACGTAGAGCTCGCCGGGGACGCCGGGCGGTACCGGGGACAGGCCGGAGTCGAGCACGTAGACGCGGGTGTTGTGGATGGGCGCGCCCACCGTGGGCCCGGCGCTGTCCTCGGTCCCGCCTCCGAGGGTGTTGATCGTGTACTCGGTGGGTCCGTAGAGGTTGTAGCCGAGCACGCCGGGCGCCTCGCGCAGCCGCCGCCAGACGGTGTCGGTGACCGCCTCTCCCCCGAGCAGGACCAGGCAGGGCCGGTGCCTGCCGTCCTCCGCCAGCAGCCCGTCCTCGATCAGCTGTCCGCAGTAGGAGGGGGTGACGTTGATGACGTCGATGGCGTGCTCGGCGCAGTAGGAGGTCAGGGCGTCGGAGTCGCGGCGCATCTCCTCGTCCATCAGGTGCACCTCGTGCCCCTGGACCAGCCAGAGCAGTTCCTCCCAGGACATGTCGAAGGAGAAGGAGACGGTGTGCGCGATGCGCAGGATCCGCCCGCCCTGCTCGGCGACGACCTGGTCGAAGATGCGCTCCTGGTGGTTGACGAGCATGTTGGTCAAGCCGCGCAGGGGCACCGCCACACCCTTGGGGCGGCCCGTGGAGCCCGAGGTGTAGATGGTGTAGGCGAGGGAGTCGGGGCTCACCGGTCCCAGGCGTTCGGCGTCGGTGAGGTCGTCGGGCGGCAGTTCGGCCAGCGCGGCCTCGGTCGCGGCTGAACCGAGGACGACGTTGGCGGTGCCTTCCCGGGACGGGACCCGCGCCACGGAGTCCTCGCTCACCAGCGCCACCGCGGGGGCGGAGTCCCCGATCATGTCGGCCAGCCTGGACTCCGGGTGGTCCAGGTCGAGGGGCACGTAGCCACCGCCGGCCTTCAGGACGGCGAAGAGCCCGGCCACGGCGTCGACCGAGCGGGGCACGCCCAGGGCGACACCGGTGTCGGGGCCGATCCCGCGGTCGACCAGCAGCCGGGCGATCCGGTTGGCGCGGCCGTTGAGTTCGCCGAAGGACACGCGGCGCCCGTGGAAGACCAGGGCCGTGCGGTCGGGGAGCTCACCGGCGGTCTTCTCCAGGAGCTGGGTGATGGTGTCCGGGGGCAGGTCGCGGTCGGTCCGGTTGGGTTCGGTGAGCACCGCCCGGGACTCCTCGCCGGAGAGCAGGTCGAGGTCGGCCACGCGCTGTTCGGGGTCGGTGGCCAGGGCCTCGATCGCGGCCAGGGCGCGGTCGAAGAGCCGTTGGGCGGTGGTGTCGTCGAACAGGTCGGGGCGGTAGGCCAGGGAGACCGTGGTGCTGTCGCCCGGCTCGACCACGAAGGTGAGGGGGTAGTGGGTGGCGTCGGCGGCCGACACCTTCTCCAGCCCCACCGCCTCCTCCAGTTCCCGGGCCTGGGAGGCGTCCTTGGGTGTGTTGCGCAGGACGTAGAGGGTGTCGAAGAGGGTGCCCAGCCCTGCCTGGCCCTGGATCTCGGCGAGGTTGACGTGGTGGTAGGGCAGCAGGTCGGTCTGCTGGCGGTGCACGCGCTCGAAGAGGTCGACGAGGCGTTCGGCCGGGCGCGGGTCGATGCGCACCGGGATGGTGTTGAAGAACAGGCCGATGACCGAGGACACGTCGGGGATCTCGGGTGGGCGGCCGGAGACGGTGCTGCCGAAGACGATGTCGTCGCGGCCGGTCTGGGCGCGCAGGGTGAGTGCCCAGGCGGTGCAGAGGAGGGAGTTCGGGGTGACGCCGATCCGGCGGGCCACGGCGGTGAGCGCGTCCGCGGTCTCGGGGGCCAGGTCGGCCTCGAGGGAGCGCGGCATGACCGGGCGGCGGCCGGGGTCGGGCGGGGCGATCAGTGTGGGTGTGTCCAGCCCGGCGAGGGCGTCGCGCCAGGCTCCGGCGGCCCGGTCCATGTCCTGCTGGGACAGCCAGACCAGGTAGTCGCGGTAGGGGCGGGCGGGCGGCAGGGCGGCGGGGTCGCCGCCGGCGCGGTACAGCTCCAGGAGTTCGAAGATGTAGAGCGTGCCCGACCAGCCGTCCATGAGGATGTGGTGGTGGGTCTCGACCAGTACGGCCCGCCCCTGGCCGCAGTGCACGAGGACGTTGCGGATGAGGGGTGGCCGGGTGAGGTCGAAGCGGCGTTCGCGCTCCTCGCGCCGGATGCGGGTGAGTTCGCGGTCGCGCTCGTCGGGTCCGTGACCGCTGAGGTCCACCTCGCGCCAGTGGGCGGGCATCGCGGCCCGGATGAACTGGACCGGCTGTTCCATGCCTTCGTGCGCGAAACCGGCGCGCAGGTTGGGGTGGCGGCGCAGCATCTCGTCGGCGCTGGCGCGAAGGGCGTCGGCGTCCACCGGCCGGTTGAACTCGAACACGTGCTGGACGGTGTAGACGTCCAGCCTCTGGTCGTCGTCGAGTGCGTGGAAGAGCAGGCCCTGTTGGAGGGGTGCCAGCGGAAGGACGTCCTCGAGGGTCGTTGCTGCTTGCTGGGACACGGTCCTCGGCTCCTGACTGTCGTGTGGCGGGGTCGTGGTCTGGGTTTCGCGGGGGTCGGGCTGGAGGTCGTTGGTCGATCCCTATTCGGGGTCGAGTCCGAGGCCTTCGAGGCGGGCCATCTGGTCGGCGCCGAGGGAGACCAGGGGTTGGGGTGCGGCGGGTTCGGGGGCCGGGGCGGCCGCAGAGGGCTGCTCTGTCTGCTCCGTCTGCCCGGCCCGTCCTGGTTCCCCGGTCTGCTCGCGGGCCAGTCCGGCCAGGGCCGCGGGGGTGGGGTGGGAGAAGACGTCGTAGACGCTGACGTCGAACCCGCCGCCCGAGATCTCGGCGACCAGGCGCAGGGCGCTGATGCTGTCGCCGCCGAGCCGGAAGAAGTGGTCCCCGGTGTGGACCTCCGGGAGGCCGAGCACGGTGGCGAAGGCGGTGCAGACCACCTGTTCGCGTGCGTTCCGAGGGCGTTCGCCCTGGCCCGCTCCGGCCCCGAAGTCGGGGGCCGGCAGCGCCGCGCGGTCCAGCTTGCCGTTCAGCGACAGCGGCCACTCGGTCACGGGCACCACGGTGGTGGGCACCATGTACTCGGGCAGGACGGTGGCGGCGTGTTCGCGTACCCGCTCCGGTGCGGCCTCGCCGCTCACGTAGCCGACCAGCACCTGCTCACCGGAGGGATTCACGGCCACGGTGACCACGGCACCGGTGACCCCGGAAACAGCAGCCAAGGCCGACTCGATCTCGCCCAGCTCGATGCGCTGGCCGCGCAGCTTCACCTGGAAATCGGACCGGCCGACGAACTCCAAGGCTCCTCCGCGGAAACGGGCCACATCCCCCGTCCGGTACATGCGCTCACCCGCGGCGAAGGGGTCGGCGACAAAGCGCTCCGCGGTCAGGCCGAACCGGCCCTGGTAACCGCGGGCCAACTGGTCACCGGCCAGGTACAGGTCACCGGACACACCCTCGGGCACCGGCCGCAACAGCGCGTCCAGCACGTACACCCGGGTATTCCACACCGGACGGCCGATCGGCACGGACGTGCGGCCCACGTCCTCGAAGGCGTCGAACCAGGTCACGTCCACGGCCGCCTCGGTGGGCCCGTAGAGGTTGTACAGGTCCACGGCGGGCAGCAGTTCGAAGAAGCTCTCGGCCGCCTCCGAGGGCAGCGCCTCACCCGAGGCGAACACCCGGCGCAGCCCGTCGCACTCGGTGGCCGTGGGCTCCTCCAGGAAGATCCGCAGCATCGAGGGGACGAAGTGGCAGGTGGTCACGGCGTGTTCCTGGATGGCCCGGGACAGGTAGGCCGGGTCGCGGTGGCCCCCCGGTGCGGCGACCACCAGGCCGGCACCCGCGCGGAAGGGCCAGAAGAACTCCCACACCGACACGTCGAAGGCCGACGGGGTTTTCTGCAGCACCCGGTCGTCCCCGCTCAACGGGAACTGGCCCTGCATCCACTCCAACCGGTTCACGATCGCCGCATGGGAGACCCCCACGCCCTTGGGCCGCCCCGTCGAACCCGACGTGTAGATCACATACGCCAAGTCATCGGGGCTCAGCGGGGAGCGGCGGTCGCGGTCGGAGAACGCGTCGCCCGAGAAGCTCGACAGCCGCACGTCCGGGCTGTCCAGGAGGAGGCGCCCGCCCTCCCCTTCGGGGACGAGGTCGGCGCCCGCACCGTTGGTCAGCACCACCCGGGGCCGGGCATCCGCCAACACGAACCGCAACCGCTCGGCCGGATAGTCCAGGTCCAACGGCAGATAGGCACCACCGGCCACCACCACCGCGTGCAGCGCCACCACCAGATCGGCCGAGCGCGGCATACCCACCGCAACCACGTCACCCGGACCCACACCGCGCGCCACCAGCACCCGCGCCAAACGGTTCACCCGGTCACGGAAACCCGCGTAGTCCCACACCTCGCCCGAATCGGCATCCACCAGCGCCACCCGGTCCGACCACTGCCCGACCCCCTCAGACGCATCACCCAACAGCCCAGCGGCCACCGGCACCGCCGTCGCGTTGACCGCCGAGAGCGCCACCGTCTCCGGCTCGGCGGCGGGGGCGAGCTCGGCGGTCCGGAGTCCGGGTCGGCGCACGAGCGCGACGAGCGTGCGCCGGAACTCGGCCAGCAGGGCCTTCGCCCCGGCCTCGTCGCAGGAGTCCGTGCGGTAGCCGAGCACGAACCTCGGCTCCCCGCCGGGCAGGGCGACCAGGGTGAGGGGGTAGTGGGTGGCGTCGTGGACGTCCACGTCCCGCACACCGACCCCGGCGAAGGAGCGGCGTCCCAGTTCGGGGTCGAGCGGGTAGTTCTCCACCACCAGCAGCGAGTCGAAAGCCGCGCCTGCGGCGCGCTGGATCCGCCCCAGTCCCAGGTGCTGGTGTTCGATGAGGGAGCCCTGCTCGTCCTGGATCCACCGGGCCAGGTCCGCACCGCTCTCCCCCGGCGCCAGCCGGGCGCGGACCGGGACGGTGTTGATGAGCAGTCCCACCATCGACTCCGCTCCCGGGAGCCCGGTGGAGCGGCCCGAGACGGTCGCGCCGAATACCACGTCGTCGCTGCCGGTGCGCCGGGAGGCCACGAGCGCCCAGGCGGCCTGGATGAGGGAGTTGACGGTCACCCCGGTGCGGGCGGGCGCCTCGGTGAGGGCGGCCGCCTCGTCCTCGGTGAGGGAGAGGTCCACCCGGAGCGAGCGAGCGGCATCTCCGTCTCCACCAGGGGTCTCCGCGTTGCCCGCCGTCTTCGCACCCCGCGCGGGGCCGAGGACGTCGGTGCTCTCGGGGGCGTCGGCTAGCGCCGCGGTCCATGCGCGTTCGGCGGCGCCGGTGTCGCGGGAGGCCAGCCAGGCCAGGTGGTCCCGGAAGGCGGGGGCCGGGGCACGCGGGCCGCCGTCCGGGCCGGCCGCGTAGGCCTCCATCAGCTCGCGGACGAGGATCGGCATCGACCAGCCGTCGAGGATGATGTGGTGGTTGGTGAGGATGAGCGTGTGCTCGTCCGCTGCGTGCCGGACCAGTACGCAGCGCAGCAGCGGGGCAATGGTGAGGTCGAACGGCTCGCGGACCTCGGCCGCCTCGATCCGCGCGACCTCCTCCCTGGCCTGCTCCACGGGCGCGGAGCCCAGGTCGACCACCCGGAGCGGGACGGTGGTGTCCCTGGTGACGAACTGGACGGGGCGCTCCATGTCCTCGTACCAGAAGCCGACCCGGAGATTGGGGTACCTGGCGAGCAGGGTGGCGAAGGCGGCCCGCAGCCGGTCGGTGTCCAGCGGACCCGTCAGGGCGACGGTGGTCCGCACCGTGTAGACGTCCTCCCGGTCACTGCTGGCGTGGAAGAGCAGCCCTTCCTGCAGCGGGGTGAGGGGGAGGACGTCCTCCAGGGCGGGCTCTGGCGAAGGCATGTCTGTCCTGTCCGATCGGGTCGTGCGTGTGCGCGGGTCGCTGTCTGTGCTCACCGGCGCCGCCTCAGCAGGGCTTCCAACTGGTCGACCTGGCCCTGCCCCAGGGAGACCATGCCGAAGTCGGAGGGTGTGTGGCTGCCCGCCTCGGTCGAGTCCGTGTGGGCGGCGAGCGCCTTCAGGGCGTCGAACCAGCCGTCGAGGAGGGCTTGGACGCGTTCCTCGCTCCACAGGCGCCGGGCGAAGGTCCACCGGGCGCGCAGGCGCGTGCCCTCGGGTCCGTCCTCGGCGATGGCGTTGAGCGCCAGCCCGTGGGTGAGGGCGAGCTTGGGGTCGAAGTCCAGGGGCACGTCCCAGGTCTCCTCGGTGAGTTCCCAGTCCTTGCCCGAGGAGGCGGGCATCCGGCCCAGGTAGTTGAAGAGGAGGCCGGGTGTCGGCCCCGCGCCGAGTTCCCGGGCGGTGTCGTCGTTGAGGTAGCGGAGGACGCCGAAGCCCACTCCCCCTTCGGGGACGGCGCGCAGGGTCTCCTTGACCCGCTTGAGCGCCTGGCCGGCGGCGGGACCGGAGGCCAGCGCCTCCCGCACGTCGACGCCGGAGACATCCAGGCGGAGCGGGTAGAGGCTGGTGAACCAGCCGACGGTGCGCGACAGGTCGGCGCCGGGGACCAGGTCCTCTCGGCCGTGTCCCTCCGCGTCCACCAGGAGTGCGCCCTGTGGGTGCCCGGATTCGGCCCGCCAGCTGTCCACTGCCAGGGCGAGCGCGCTGAGCAGGACGTCGTCGGGGCGTGCGCTGTAGGCCTCGGTGACCCGGTTGAGCACCGCTTCGGTGGTCGCGGCGTCGAGCAGCCCGGTGACGGTGTGGGCGGTCTCGACGGTGTCCTGCTCGGGGTCGATACCCGGGAAGCCCGCAGTGTCCTCGTCCGTGGTTCCACCCTTGCCGAGGACCGAGCGCCAGTAGGGCAGCTGTTCCGTCCAGCGCGGGGTGTGCGCCGCGTCCTCGAGCGCGAACGCCCAGGCGCGCAGCGGGGTACCCGGCGCGGACAGCGTCGGGGCGCTGCCCTGCGTGCGGGCGGCCACGGCAGTTTCCAGGTCGGGCAGGAGCACCCGCCAGGAGACCCCGTCGACGGCCAGGTGGTGGATGACCAGCAGGAGCCGTCCCTGGTCCCGGTCGCCGCAGTCGAACCAGACCGCGCGCAGCAGCGCGCCCGCGTCCACGTCGAGTTCGCTCGCGGCGGCCTCGGCCGCTTCGGCGACCGCGCGGTTGAGGGTGCCCCCGGGGCGGACGGGCACGGGCACCCGCCGGACGCAGTCCCGGGCGTTGACGGACCCCTCGGGCCGGATCTCCAGGTTGGGCCGGTCCCCCGCGCGGTTCAGGCACAGGCGCAGGGCGTCGTGGCGGTCCAGGACGTCGGACAGCGCGGCGGTGAGGACCTCCAAGGTCAGACCGGGCGGTGTGGCCACGACCTGGCGCTGGGTGACGGCGTCGATGCGGTCGCCGCGGCCGTGCATCCAGTGGGCGATCGGCGTCAGGGGCAGCTCGCCCGAGGGCGGGGAGTCGGCCCCGAAGACGTCCGCGCCGCCGGATCCGGGGTCGACCGGGGTGGCGAGCCGGGCCAGTCCGGCGGGGGTGCGGGCGCTGAAGACGTCCGCGACGTTGAGCGCCCACCCCTGGCTGTGGAGCCGGTTGACCACCTGGATGGAGGAGATGCTGTCGCCGCCCAGGCGGAAGAAGTCGTCGTCGGTACCGGCTTCGGGCAGGTGCAGGACTTCGGCGTACACCAGGCAGAGGGCACGTTCGACCGGGGTCCCCGGCCGGCGCCCCCGGCCCGCCTCAGCACCGAACTCCGGGGCCGGCAGGGCCGCGCGGTCCAGCTTGCCGTTGGGCGAGAGCGGCCACTCGGCCACGCCCACCAGGACGGAGGGCACCATGTACTCCGGCAGGGACCCCGAGGCCTGTTCCCGGATCCATTCGAAGGGCCCCTCGGTGCCCGCACCGCTCACGTAGCCGACCAGCACCTGCTCACCGGAGGGATTCGCGGCCACGGTGACCACGGCACCGGTGACCCCGGAAACAGCAGCCAAGGCCGACTCGATCTCGCCCAGCTCGATGCGCTGGCCGCGCAGCTTCACCTGGAAATCGGACCGGCCGACGAACTCCAAGGCTCCTCCGCGGAAACGGGCCACATCCCCCGTCCGGTACATGCGCTCACCCGCGGCGAAGGGGTCGGCGACAAAGCGCTCCGCGGTCAGGCCGAACCGGCCCTGGTAACCGCGGGCCAACTGGTCACCGGCCAGGTACAGGTCACCGGACACACCCTCAGGCACCGGCCGCAACAGCGCGTCCAGCACGTACACCCGGGTATTCCACACCGGACGGCCGATCGGCACGGACGTGCGGCCCACGTCCTCGAAGGCGTCGAACCAGGTCACGTCCACGGCCGCCTCGGTGGGCCCGTAGAGGTTGTACAGGTCCACGGCGGGCAGCAGTTCGAAGAAGCTCTCGGCCGCCTCCGAGGGCAGCGCCTCACCCGAGGCGAACACCCGGCGCAGCCCGTCGCACTCGGTGGCCGTGGGCTCCTCCAGGAAGATCCGCAGCATCGAGGGGACGAAGTGGCAGGTGGTCACGGCGTGTTCCTGGATGGCCCGGGACAGGTAGGCCGGGTCGCGGTGGCCCCCCGGTGCGGCGACCACCAGGCCGGCACCCGCGCGGAAGGGCCAGAAGAACTCCCACACCGACACGTCGAAGGCCGACGGGGTTTTCTGCAGCACCCGGTCGTCCCCGCTCAACGGGAACTGGCCCTGCATCCACTCCAACCGGTTCACGATCGCCGCATGGGAGACCCCCACGCCCTTGGGCCGCCCCGTCGAACCCGACGTGTAGATCACATACGCCAAGTCATCGGGGCTCAGCGGGGAGCGGCGGTCGCGGTCGGAGAACGCGTCGCCCGAGAAGCTCGACAGCCGCACGTCCGGGCTGTCCAGGAGGAGGCGCCCGCCCTCCCCTTCGGGGACGAGGTCGGCGCCCGCACCGTTGGTCAGCACCACCCGGGGCCGGGCATCCGCCAACACGAACCGCAACCGCTCGGCCGGATAGTCCAGGTCCAACGGCAGATAGGCACCACCGGCCACCACCACCGCGTGCAGCGCCACCACCAGATCGGCCGAGCGCGGCATACCCACCGCAACCACGTCACCCGGACCCACACCGCGCGCCACCAGCACCCGCGCCAAACGGTTCACCCGGTCACGGAAACCCGCGTAGTCCCACACCTCGCCCGAATCGGCATCCACCAGCGCCACCCGGTCCGACCACTGCCCGACCCCCTCAGACGCATCACCCAACAGCCCAGCGGCCACCGGCACCGCCGTCGCGTTCACTCCCGAGGCCAGGGCCGTCTCCGCCCCGGTGCGGGGGTCGATCCCGGCCAGGGGGCGGCCGGGGTCGGCGAGCACGGAGTCCAGCAGGATCCCGAAGCGCTCGGCGAGGAGCCGTGCGGTGCGCTCGTCGTAGAGGTCGGTGGCGTAGCGCAGCTCGCCGACGAGCTCCTCGGCGCCGGGCAGCTCCACCACGGTGAACTCCAGGTCCACCTTGGCGATGTCGGTCTCGGCCCGCTGCGGTTCCACCCGGGCACCGAAGAGGTCCTGGGAACCGCCCGGTTCGCGCTGGTAGCTGAGCATGACCTGGAACAGCGGGTGCCGACCGGCCCCGCGCGGGGGCGCGACCGCCTCGACGATCTGGTCGAAGGGCAGGTCGGCGCGGGCGTAGGCGGCGGTGTCCACCGCGTGCGCGCGCCGCAGCAGCTCCTCGAAGGTCACGTCGCCGGACACGTCCAGGCGCAGCGGCACCAGGTTGAGGAACAGGCCGACGAGGTCGTGGGTGGCGGCGGCGTCCCGGTTGGCGATGGGGGTGCCGACGGTGACGTCGTCGCCCGCGCCGTGGCGGTGCAGCAGGTAGGCGAGGGCCGCGTGCAGCACCATGAACTCGGTGGCCCCGTGCGCACGGGCCAGGGCGCAGAGCCGGGAGGTGGCCTGGGCGGAGATCCGGAAGGGTGCCACCGCGCCGCGGCCGCTGGCCAGCGCCGGGCGTGGCCGG
This sequence comes from Nocardiopsis oceani, assembly GCF_054777395.1. Classification (NCBI taxonomy): domain Bacteria; kingdom Bacillati; phylum Actinomycetota; class Actinomycetes; order Streptosporangiales; family Nocardiopsidaceae; genus Nocardiopsis; species Nocardiopsis oceani. Next base: position 119,463 of record NZ_BAAHAR010000017.1, on the reverse strand, counting down.
TCCGCGGGCAGGTCGGTCTCCTCCGGTGCCCCCGCCAGGGCGGTGCGCCACTCCCCCGCGATCCTTGCGGCGGTGCTGTCGGCGGCCGCGATGGAGCCGAGGCGTTCCCACTGCCAGAGCGTGTGGTCGACGTAGTCGGCGGACCGCTCGGGCCAGCGGGGCTCCTCACCGCGCTGCCGGTGGCGGTAGGCGGTGTCCAGGTCGCGCAGGAGCGGGCCTTCGGACCACTCGTCGGTGGCGATGTGGTGGATGACCAGGAGCAGGACGTGTTCCGGTACGCCCGTGTGCTCGCCGGTCCGGAAGAGGGTGGCGCGGAGCGGGACGTCCCGGGAGATGTCGAAAGGGCGGTGCAGCCGCCGCCGCATGCCCGCGGTGAGTTCGGCTTCGGAGGCCTCGGCCACCTCCAGGAGGTCGGGCAGGGCGTCGGCCGGGAGGATGTTCTGGAAGGCCTCGTCGCCTTCGTCGGTATAGACGGTGCGCAGGGTCTCGTGCCTGGTCACGGTGTCGCGCAGGGCGAGGGAGAGCGCGTCGGCGTCGATCGCGCCGTGCAGCCGGAGGGCGACGGGGACGTTGTAGACCGGGCTCGGCCCGTTGAGCCGTTCGAGGAACCAGAGCCTGCGTTGGGCGGCTGACAGCGGAGGACGTTCGGGGCGGGTGCGCGCGGGCGGTCCCAGCTCGGGGCCGGCCGCGCTATCGGAGCGCAGCCGTGCGGCCAAAGCCGCCACGGTGGGTGCTTCGAAGACGTCGCGCAGGCCGATGTCGCCGGTGAACCGCTCGCGGACCCGGTTGGCCAGGCGCCCGGCGAGCAGTGAGTGGCCGCCGAGGGAGAAGAAGTCGTCGTCGACACCCACGTGTTCGGCCCCGAGCACTTCGGCGAAGAGGACGCACAGCACCGCCTCGTCGGCGTTCCTGGGCTGCGTGCTGCCGGTGGCGGAGGACAGGGTCGGTGCGGGAAGGGCCTTGCGGTCGATCTTGCGGTTCTCGGTGAGGGGGAAGGACTCCAGAGCGACCAGCGCGGCCGGGACCATGTAGTGCGGCAGCCGGTCGGCCAGGGCGGCGCGGACGGACTCGGTGTCGAGGGTGCGGCCCGGTGCGGGCACGGCGTAGCCCACGAGCGCGGTGCCGCCGGTGCTGTCCTCGCGCGCGACCACCACGCACTGCCCGACCTCAGGGCTCTCGCCGAGGGCGCTCTCGATCTCGCCGAGCTCGATGCGGAAGCCGCGGATCTTGACCTGGTGGTCGGTGCGGCCGAGGTAGTCCAGGGCCCCGTCGGGGCGGCGGCGCACCAGGTCGCCGGTGCGGTACATCCGGCTTCCGGGCGGGCCGAAGGGGTCGGCGACGAACCGCTCCGCGGTCAGGCCGGTGCGGCCCACGTAGCCTCGGGCGAGGCCCGCGCCGGAGATGTACAGGTCGCCGGCGCGTCCGGTCGGCACCGGGCGCAGCGCGGCGTCGAGTACCCGCAGGCCCGTGTTGGCGATCGGGCGGCCGATGGTGACGGTCTCGTCGGGGTGCACGGTCGCGGCGGTGGACCAGATGGTGGTCTCGGTGGGGCCGTAGAGGTTGGTCACCTCAGTGGCGCGGACGGCGAGGTCTTCGGCCAGTTCGGCGGGCAGGGCCTCGCCGCCGACGAGGACGCGCAGGCCGCGCACGGCGTCGGGGTGCTCCTCGGTGAGGGAGCGCCACAGGGTGGGGGTGGCCTGCATGACCGTGGCTCCGGTGCTCTCCACGAGTGCGGCCAGAGCACGGGGGTCGCGCGTGGTGTCGCGGTCGGCGAGGACGAGGGTGGCCCCCGTCATCAGCGGGAGGTAGACCTCCAGCAGGGAGATGTCGAAACCGATCGTGGTGACGGCGGCCCACCGGTCGCCCGGTCCGAGGGGGAAGCGCTCACCCATGGCGGCGAGGAAGTTGCGCAGGCCCTGCTCCGGTACGGCCACGCCCTTGGGGCGGCCGGTGGAACCGGAGGTGTAGAGGATGTAGCCGAGCCCGTTCCCGGGAGCAGGTCGTACCGGGGCCGTGGCCGAGTGCTCGGGGCCATGGGGGTCGTCCACCAGCAGGCGGGGCGCGCCCTCGGGCAGCCGCCGGGTGAGTTCGGTGTTGGTGAGCAGCAGGAGGACGTCGGCGTCGTCGAGCATGTAGGCGACGCGGTCCGCCGGGAAGTCGGGGTCCAGGGGCAGGAAAGCCGCTCCGGTCCGGGGCACGGCGAGCAGGGCCACGGCCAGGTCCACGCCGCGGGGCAGCGCGACGGCGACCACGTGTTCGGGCCCTGCGCCGTGCGCGCGCAGGTGCGCGGCGAGGCGGTCGGCCCGGTCCTGGAGTTCGGCGTAGGTGATCTCGTCCCCGCCCGCCCGGACCGCGATCTCGTCGGGCCAGCGGAGAGCGGCCTCGGCGACCTGCTCGTGGACGGGTGCGGCCGGGAGCTCCCGGCGGGTCGCCGCGTCCTCGGCGGCCGGTGCGCTGAGCTCGTCGGCGGATGCGGTGTCGATGACGCCGACGGGCTCCGTGCCTTCGGTGTCGAGGCGGTGGAAGCCGTCCAGGAACCGGGTGAACTCGGCCGCCCTCCCGCGCAGCGCGTCGGCGGTGTGGCCGTCGGCGTTGGCGTTGTACTCGAACCGAAGCCCGCCGGTGGTGCGGTCCGGGTGGACGGAGAGGGAGAGGTCGTCGATCGGCCCCTCGGAGAGGGTGCGGGCGGTGGCGTGCACGTCGCCGAAGCGCAGGTCGTCGTCGAAGGCCTTGATATTGATGACCGGGCCGTACAGGCCGGTCTCCCGGCCGACCAGCCCGAGGTCGCGGCGGATGTCCTCGGCGCGGTAGCCCTGGTGGGTGCGGAGTTCGCGCAGCCGTGCGGAGGCTTGGCGGACGAGTTCGACGGGGGTGCTCGAGGGCGCCACGCGCATCCGGAGCGGGAGGATGTTCACCACCATGGACGGCACGCTGAGCGAGACCGAGCCGAGCCGGCCCATGGCGGGCATGCCGATGACGACGTCGCCCGTGCCTGTGGCGCGGTGGATGTAGGCGGCGTAGGCGGCGACCAGCGCCTCGGCCCAGTTGCCCCCGGCCGCCTCGGCCAGAGCCTTGACCGCGGTGAAGCCCTCCGCGTCGAGTGTGCCGTGTTCGCGGCGGCTGCCGTTGGGTGAGGCGGCGGGGACGGTGCCGAGCACCGCGGGCTCGGGGCGTCCAGCCAGCGCGTCGGCCCAGTAGGCCCGGTCCTTCGCGCTCCGTTCCGAGGCCGCGTAGGCCTCCTCTTCGGCCACGACCTCGGTGAGGGTGCGGGAGCGGGGAGCGGGGGTGCCCTCCCCCGCCCTGTGGGTGTAGATCTCGGCGGCGCGGCGGTTGACGGTGTTGATCGCGTAGGCGTCCACGATGATGTGGTGGTAGCGCTGGAACCACAGCCAGCGCCGGTCCGCCACGCGCAGCAGGGCGAACGTGAAGAGGGGGCCGTCAGTGCCCCACACCGGGGTGGCCATGCGCTCGCCCATCCACGCGTGCGCCGCTTCGAAGGGGTCGGCGGCGCCGCGCGTGTCGACGGTCTCCAGGCTCCAGGGGACGTCCCGCAGGACCTCCTGGACGGGAGCCTCGGAGCCCCCGCCCCCAACGTCCTCCCCTGGGGTCCCGTCCCCGCCGCCTCCGACGACGCGGACGCGCAGGGTCTCGGTCTCCCGGACGACCTGGCGCAGCGCGGTCTCGAACAGCTCGGGGTCGATACACCCGGGCAGGTCGACGTACTGGCCGACGTTGTAGGCGGGGCTGTCCCGCAGGACCTGTTGGGCGTACCAGACCCCGGTCTGCGCGCCGGTCAGAGCTGTTCGTGTGGTCACCGGATCGGCCATGGTGTGCGCTGGCTTCCTCTTCGTTCGTCGATCGGCTACGGCTGCGCGGTGGTCAGGTCACCGGTCGGGGTGCCGGTGGTGTCGGCGGGCGGGGCGCCGACCGGGTCATCGGCTGGGGCGCTGTTGGGGGTGCGGGTCGCGACGGAGTCGATGATCTCCGCGACCCGGGTCGCGATATTGGACAGCAGCGACGCCGACACCCCGTGCGTGTGCTCGGTGCCGCCCTGGAGGTACAGGCCGCAGGTGAGGGAGTCCTCGGTGACGACCCGGTAGTCGCGCTCCACCGCCGGGCGCCCCTCGGGGGTGGTGACCAGCTGGTCGGCGAGGTCCCCCAGCAGGGGGCGCGCGTCGGCCGGGTGGTACCCGGTGGCGCAGACGACGTAGTGGGCGGGGACGGGGGTCTGCTTGCCGGTGACCAGGTCCTCCACGACCACGGCCACACCCTCGGGGCTCTCGGTCAGCCCGGCCACCCGGGAGGTGTTGTGCAGGTGCAACCGCTGGTTGCCGTGGACCTTCTCCGCGTAGTGGCGGCGGTACAGCTCACCGATCAGGTCCGGGTCGACCACCGAGTAGTTGGTGTTGCGGTGGTAGCCCATGATCTGCTGCTTGACGTCCTCGGGCGCGGAGTGGAAGGCGTCCACGGCCTCGGGGTCGAAGATGCGGTTGGCGAAGGGGCTGTCGTCGGAGGGGCTGTAGCCGTAACGGGACAGGACCGCGTGGATCTGGGCCTTGGGGAAGCGCTGGTGGAGGTGGTCGGCGACCTCGGCGGCGCTCTGCCCGGCGCCCACGACCACGAAGGAGCGCGGGTCGGCCTTGGGAGAGAGTTCGTCCAGGCGGGTGAGCAGGTACTCGTTGTGCCACACGCGGGCGGACTGCTCCAGGCCCTCGGGCATGCGGGGCCGCAGGCCGGGGCCGAACACGACGTTGCGGGCGCGCAGCACGGTGCGCTCCCCCTTGGCGCTCTCGGAGACCACGTCCAAGTGTGTGACGCGCTCACCCGTGCGGACGGGGCGGACCTCGACGACTTCGTGGCCGTAGCGGACCTGGTCGCTGACCCGCTCGGCGCACCAGGTGAGGTAGTCGTGGAACTCCTGGCGCAGCGGGAACAGGGTCTTGTGGTTGATGAAGTCGTGCAGCCGTCCCACGTGGTGCAGGAACGACAGGAAGCTGAAGTCGCTGGCCGGGTTGCGGGTGGTGACCAGGTCCTTGAGGAACGACACCTGCATGGTGGCGTCGTCGATGAGCATCCCCCGGTGCCAGCCGAAGGCGGCCTGCTTCTCCAGGAAGACCGCGGACAGCGGTGGGGTCGTGCCCTGTTCGCGGCGTTCGGCCAGGGCGATGGCCAGGCCGAGGTTCGAGGGGCCGAAACCCACCCCGACCAGGTCGTGGATCTCGGGTGAGTGGTCGTTGGGGGCCACAGATGTTCCTTCGCGGTGGTGGTCGTTCAGGGGCCGGGTCGCGGGCGCGTTGGCGTTCGGTTGGGGCACGTCAGGCCCCGGTGGGGGCCGGAACGTCCCGCAGGGCGCCCAGGGCCTGTTCGGTGGGGATCACGGCGGCGCAGCGCCCGGCGGCGTAGAGCAGGGCGGAGCGGTGGTGGTCGGCGCTGAAGTCGGCCACGGCGTCGGCGACCAGGAACGGTTGGATGTCGCGCATGAACGCGTCGGCGGCGGTGAGCTGGCAGCCGATGTGGGCGTACACGCCGGTGACGATGATCTGGTCGCGTCCCTTGGCGGCCATGCGCTCGGCCAGGTCGGTCTGGGCGAAGGCGCTGTAGCGCCACTTGGTGAGCAGCACGTCCTCGCCCTCGGGGGCGAGTCCGGCGGTGATGTCGGTGTGTTCGGCGACCGCCTTCATGCCGCCGCCCCAGAAGTCGCGCTCCAGTCCGCGCTGTTCAGGGCTCATGTCTCCGGGCTTGGCCGTGTACACGACCGGTACGCCGGCGGTCCGGCAGGCGGCGCGCAGGGCGGCGATGTTGGCCGTCGCCCCGGCCACCGGCTGGTTTTCCTGGTCGTAGGGGCGCAGGAAGTAGCGCTGCATGTCGTGCACGAGCAGCACGGCGCGGTCGGCGTCCACGGTCCAGGGAGCCCGGTTCTCGGGCAGCTCGTCGGCGGTGGGCAGCGGGTAGGGGTCGATGGTGGGCAGTGCCATCAGCGGTCTCCGGACGGGTCGGGTGTGTCGCGCTGGTCGCGCTTGGAGGTCTTGCCGACCGCGGTGGCCGGGAAGGAGTCCACGAAGCTGACGCGGTCGGGGATCTTGTAGGCGGCGAGCCCGCGGCCGCGCAGGAAGGCGAGGAGTTCACCGCGGGTGGGCGCCTCGCCGCGCGTGATGACGTAGGCGCAGGTGCGTTCGCCCAGGTAGGGGTCGGGAACGGCGACGACGGAGGCGTCGTGGACGGCCGGGTGGGCGAGGATGTGGTTCTCGACCTCTTCGGCGCCGATCTTCTCCCCGCCCCGGTTGATCTGGTCTTTGGCGCGGCCGGAGACGACGAGGCTGCCGGAGGGGTGGCGGCGCACGATGTCGCCGGTGCGGTAGAAGCCGTCGGCGGTGAAGGCGGCGGCGTTGTGCTCGGGCGCCTTGTAGTAGCCGCGGATCGTGTAGGGACCGCGGGTCAGCAGATGTCCGGCCTCGCCTTCGGGGACCGGGCGGTCGTGCTCGTCGACGATGAGGATCTCGTCGTGGTCGCTGATCGGGCGGCCCTGGGTGGCGGTGACCACCTCGGCGGGGTCGCCGTCGCGCGTGTAGTTGACCAGGCCCTCGGCCATGCCGAAGACCTGCTGCAGGGCGCAGCCCAGGACCGGGGTGATCCGGCGGGCCGCCTGCTCGGGGAAGGTGGCGCCGCCGACCTGGATCATGCGCAGTGAGGACAGGTCGCGTTCGGACTGGGATCCGTGCTCGACGGCGTCCAGCCAGAGCATGGCCACGGGCGGCACGACCGAGGTGAGGGTGACGCGTTCGCGCTCGATCAGGGCCAGGGCGGTGGCCGGGCTGGGGTCGGGCGACAGGACGACGCTGCCGCCCGCGTGCAGGACGCCGAGGAACCCGGGCGAGCTCATCGGGAAGTTGTGCGTGACCGGCAGGACGCCCAGGTAGACGGTGTCGACTCCAAGGGCGCAGATGTCCGCGCTGGCCCGGACCGAGTACAGGTAGTCGTCGTGGGTCCGCGGGATGAGCTTGGGCAGGCCGGTGGTGCCGCCGGAGAGCTGGAAGAAGGCGACGCTGCCGGGGTCGGGGTCGGCCAGGACCGCGGGGTCGGGCTCGGCACGCAGCTCGTCCAGGGCGGTGAACCCTTCCGACGGCTCCCCCGGGTCGCCCGCCACGATCACGTGCGCGAGGCTGGCGGCTTCCGTGCGCACCTCGGCGGCCATGGGTCGGCAGTCGAACCCGGCGTGGGTGTCGGAGGTGACCAGGGCCACCGCCTCGGAGGTGGCGGCCAGGTGGTGGAGCTCGCTGCGGCGGTGGGCGGGCAGCGCGTACACCGGCAGGGCGCCCAGCCGGAACAGCGCGAAGACCACCTCGAAGAGCGCGGCGGTGTTGGGCAGGTGCAGGACGACCCGGTCACCCTCGGCCACACCCAGCCGGGCCAGGCCGGTGGCCAGGGAGTCGGCTCGCCGGTCCAGGTCGGCGTAGGTCCAGCGGGTGTCGCCGTCGACGACGGCGGTGCGGGTGGCGAAGCGGGCGGCCCGGTCGCGCAGGAAGGCGGGGAAGGTCTCGCCGATCCAGTACCCGGCTTCACGGTAGGTGTCGGCGAGGTCCTTGGGCCAAGGGGTCCAGTCGGTGTCCGCGATGGCGCGGGGGTTCGGGCTGGGGGTCGGGGCGGTGCGGGTCATGGTCAGGCGGCTCCGTCCACGCCGAGTGCGAGCAGGAGGGTGCGCAGCTTGGCCGAGGTTTCGGCGAGTTCGGCCTCCGGGTCGGACTCGGGCATGACCCCGCCGCCCGCGTACAGCTCCAGGGCGCGCCCGGCCACGTCGGCGCAGCGGATGGTGACGACCCACTCGCCGTCCCCCGCGGCGTCGGTGTAGCCGACCGCCCCGGTGTAGAAGCCGCGGTCGAAGGGTTCGAGTCTGCCGATGGTGTCGAAGGCCCGGCCGGTGGGCGTGCCGCAGACGGCGGGGGTGGGGTGCAGGTCGGCGGCGAGCCGGTGCGCGGGCACGTCGGGGTCGGTGACTTCCCCGGTCACCCGGGTGGACAGGTGCCACATAGTGGCGGTCTTGATGAGCTCCGGTTCGGTGGGCACCGAGAGGCTCCGGCAGTGGGGGCGCAGGGCGTCGGCGACCGCCTCCACGACCACCGCGTGCTCGTGGCGGTCCTTGGCAGAGTTGAGGAGGGCGACGGCGCGGCGCTGGTCCTTGGTGGGGTCGGCGCTGCGCGGCGCGGACCCGGCCAGGGGGTTGGACAGGACGTGGCGGCCTCGCTTGGCCACGAGGAGTTCGGGGCTGGCCCCGATGAGGGTGCGGACCCCGGCGTCGCGATCGGGCAGGTCTACGGCGAAAACGAACGCGGTGGGGTCGCGCCAGATCAGGTTGGCCAGGACGGTCGCGACGTCGACGTCCTCGGTGCTCTCCACGTGCAGGCAGCGGGCGAGGACGACCTTGCGCAGCTCGGCGTCGTCCGCCATGAGCTTGACCGCGCGCTCGACGGCGGCGATGTGGGCCTCGGGTTCGGGGACGGGGGTGAGTGTCCACTGTCCGGCGAGCGGGCTCCACTGGTGTTCGTCCTTGGCGGCGCGGGCCGGTGAGGGCGACCATCGCACGGTCTCGGGTACGACCAGGTGGGCGGGCTGGGCGGCGTCGAAGGGGACGGCTCCCATGGCGACCGCGTCCTTGCCCGCGTCGGCGAGGACGGCGGGCAGGGCGTCGACCCGGTCCAGGGTGGTCAGGGCACCGGCGCCGTGGAGGGCTCTCGACGCGCTGGAGAAGAACGAGTCCCCTGGCCGGTAGGCCTTCAGGAGCTCGCCCGCCGTGGCCGCGGGGGCGGCGGTGCGCTGGGACATGGGTGTGGCCTTTCTGTGTCAGGCAGGCGGGTGGGCGGCCGTGGTGTGGCCGCCGGGTCGGCCGGGCGGCTTGCGGGCCGGCGGTGGCACGTGGGCGGGGTGGCCGGCAGGTCTGGGGCGGTGGCGACGGTGCGGGGTGTCAGCGCAATGTCGCTCCGCCGTCCACGTAGAGCTCGTGCATGGTGATGTGGCGGGCCGCGTCGGAGACGAGGAAGCGCACTGCCGCGGCCACGTCCTCGGCCTGGCCGAGCCGCCCCACGGGGATGCCGACCTTGAAGTGTTCGGGGTCGCCGTTGATTAGGGCTTCAGGGTCGGGCGCCATGGCGCGGAGCATCGGGGTGTCGGTGGAGCCGGGTGAGACGACGTTGCAGCGCACACCCAAGGGCGCCAGTTCGAGGCCGAGTGACTTGGTGAACGCCACGGCCGCGGCTTTGGAGGCGGCGTAGGCGGCCATGCCGGAGCGGGGGACCCCGGCCGCGTTGGAGGCGACGGTGACCAGGTGGCCGTGGCCGCGCGGGCCCATGCGGCGGGCGGCGGCGCGGCCGACGTTGAAGACCCCGGTGGCGTTGACCGCCATCATCCGGTGCCAGTCGTGGTCGGCGCAGTCGGCGACCGGTCCGGTGGTGAGGGTTCCGGCGGCGCTGACGACCGTGGTGACCGGGCCGAGGAGCGCCTCGGCCTCGTCGAAGAGGCCCTCGACGCGTGCTGCTTCGGTGACGTCCGCGGTGAGGGCGCGGGCCTTGTGGCCTTCGGCTTCCAGCATGCGGACGGTCTCGGCGAGTCCGTCCGGGGCGACGTCGACTGCGGCGACCCGGGCCCCCTGGGCCGCGAGGTCCGCGGCGACCGCTCGGCCGACCCCGCTCGCCGCTCCGGTGACCACGGCGACGGCACCGTCGATCCCGTTCACGCTCAACGTCTCCCCCTGGTGGTGCTGTGGCTGGTGGTGCTGTGGCTGGTGGTGCTGTGGCTGGCTGGACCTACCAAGGCAAGGCTCGCCTTGATTAGGCAATCCTTACCTAATTCTCGGCAAGTCTCCGACCGGTCACAGCCCGATGTCAACCGGAGGGTCGAAGTGACCTGGGTCACGCGCACACTCACCCAACCGGGAGGAAACCTCACACACAGCCAGCCGCAGACCACCGAGAGCAATGACGTTTTTCCAGGTCACGACGGATTCATGAGCAGCGAAGCCGCCAACTCACCCACCCCGGAAGCTTCCTGGCCACCCGGCGCACGCACCCCCGAAGCCTGTCCCGGGTGAGGCAGTTGTCACCCTCAGACACACCCCGGCCGGGTATCGGGGGGATTCAGTGCCACCCGGAATCAGGCACCGAGAAGGTTCATCTAGCCTGGATGCGGCCCGGAGCGGAGAGCCGGGACCTCCCCCGAACCGTGACGACCAGCCCGAGGAACCGCGTTGAGCATCAACCCCCGTACGACCGCCCTGGCTTTCCGTGTGGTGGCCGCCTTCGAGGCCTTCACCTGGGCCGGGCTCCTCGTCGGCATGTACTTCAAATACCTCGGCAACGGCAGTGAAGTGGGTGTGCAGATCTTCGGCGCGCTGCACGGCGGCGCGTTCATCGTTTACGTACTGGTGGCCCTGGGCGCCGCCTACCAACTGCGCTGGGGCGTGTGGCCGACGCTGGTCGCACTGGCCGCGTCGATCCCTCCCCTGGCCACCCTGCCCGCTGACTGGTGGCTGCACCGCACCGGGCGCCTGACCCCGCCCGAAGAGCGCACGCCGAAGGCCGCGGAGGAGCCCGAACCCGTCTCCTAACGCACGAGGAAAAAACACCCGGAGTAACTTCAGGGGCATCCAATACCCAACGGGCCGCGGAACCATTCCGTGGCCCGTTCCGCGTTTCCGATGAAGACACGTGAAACCCCTGAGAAACGTGAGGAAAAAAGGCTTTCCCGCTACCCCAGAGAGGCGAATCTGAACAGGGGGGTAAAGGGTTTACATGATGACCGGTAGCGGACAAAGGTTTTTACCGGTAACCCTTTGCGCACGGCGAGCGATCCATGTTCTGTTGTGCACTGGCAAGTAACCGCCTCAGTGAGAAGGGCTCCCCCCATGTCCCATCCACACGGACCCAACCGGCGAACACTCCTGCAGGGCGCGGCCGTTGCCTCCGGCGCCGCACTCGTGGGCAGCACGTTCGGCATCTCCACGGCACACGCCAACACCGGCGCAGCCGCGGCCGAACCGTCGCTGTACTTCCGCGACGACTGGAACGCCCGGCCGCCGTCGAGCCCCGTCCAGGTCCTGGACACCCCGCCCAGCTTCGTCGTGGTGCACCACACCGCCACCGCCAACAGCACCGACTACTCCGAAGCCCACGCCCTGGCACTGTCCAGATCCATCCAGAACTTCCACATGGACGACAACGGCTGGATCGACGCGGGCCAGCAGTTCACCATCAGCCGCGGCGGCCACATCATGGAGGGCCGCGACCGCGCCGTCCCCGCCGTGCGCGAGGGCAGCCACTGCGTGGGAACCCACGTGGCCGACAACAACAGCACGTGCGTCGGCATCGAGAACGAGGGCACCTACACGGACGTGGAGCCCACCCAGTCGCTCATCGACTCGCTGGTGGACACCCTGTCCTGGCTGTGCGGCGCCTACGGTCTCGACCCCCAGGACGCCATCCTGGGCCACCGGGACTTCAACGCCACCGAATGCCCGGGCGACGTGCTCTACGCGATGCTGCCGGACCTGCGCAGCAGCGTCTCCAGCGTGATGCAGGCACGAGGCCTGGAGATCGGCACGCCGTCGGTCGCCGCCGCGGACCGGCCCACCTACCCGCCCGTTCCCGAGGACGAGCCCCAGCGCGAGTTCTACCACGGCCCCGCACGGGGACCGGACGACTTCACCCGCTGATCCGGCGAGGACGCTTCCCCGTTCAGCGTCACTCGTTTCAGCGATCCGTCTAGAGCGGTTCAGGGGCGGTGCCGGGTCCGGCACCGCCCCGCCTTGTGCCTTCATCTCCCTGCTTTGGAGGCCCGTCCCTCCGCTCCCGGATGCGTCCCTCCCCCGCACTGTCACAGCCCCTGGTTACGATCGGGGCGGCCTCGACAACCGCTGCGGAAGGAAAACTATGGCTGCGCAGGGACCGACCGAGGTGTTCGCGTCCAGCCAGGGAGCGGTGCGCTGGGGCTCCGTCGGCTCCGGGGAACCCGTGGTCCTACTGCACGGGACGCCGTTCTCCTCATTCGTGTGGCGGGACGTGGCCACCGCGCTGTCCTCCCGGTACCGGGTCTACTTCTGGGACATGCCCGGATACGGCACCTCGGAAAAGCGTTCGGGGCAGAGGGTCTCCCTGGCCGCGCAGGGGAAGGTGTTCGCTGAGCTGCTCGCGCACTGGGGGCTGGACCGGCCCCGCGTGGTCGCCCACGACTTCGGCGGGGCGGTGGCGCTGCGCGCGCACCTTCTGCACGGGGCCGCCTACGCGCGCCTCGCACTGGTCTCACCGGTCGCCCTGGCCCCGTGGGGCTCGCCGTTCTTCCGGCTGGTGGGCGAGCACACCGAGGTATTCGAGCAGCTGCCGCCCGCCCTGCACCGGGCGATGGTGGCCGAGTACGTGAGCTCGGCCAGCGCCAAGGGACTGTTGCCCGAGACCCTGGAGCGCCTGGTGGAGCCGTGGACCGGCCCGGAGGGACAGCCCGCCTTCTACCGGCAGATCAAGCAGGCCGACCAGGCGCACACCGACGAGGTCCAACGGCTGTACACCGGGATCGACCTGCCCGTCCTCCTGGCCTGGGGCGAGGAGGACACCTGGATCCCGCCGGAGCGGGACCGCGAACTCGCCGCGCTGATCCCCGGCGTGAGCGCGCATCCCGTCGCGGGTGCGGGCCACCTCGTCCAACTGGACGCCCCGGCCCAGCTGACCGCCGCCCTCAGGGAGTTCCTCGACGGGTGATCCGATCCGGAGAGGTTGCCGGTGACCGGTATCGCTCGTGGGGTGAGCGGGGAGGAATGCCACTGGCGGGGTGCCCTCCGGCGCCGCGCACCGGCCACGAGTTGCAGGGAGAGTCCTCATGTCCCAACAGGTCCAGGGTGTGATCTCACGCGCGAAGGGAGCACCGGTCGAACTGACCACCATCGTCGTCCCCGACCCGGGACCGGGCGAGGCCGTGGTCAGAATCCAGGCGTGCGGTGTCTGCCACACCGACCTCCACTACCGGGAAGGCGGGATCAACGACGACTACCCCTTCCTGCTCGGCCACGAGGCCGCAGGCGTGGTGGAGTCCGTCGGCTCGGGCGTCACCCACGTGGCCCCCGGCGACTACGTCGTCCTCAACTGGCGTGCGGTGTGCGGTGAATGCCGCGCCTGTAAGCGGGGACGGCCCCAGTACTGCTTCGACACCCACAACGCCGAGCAGCCGATGACCTTGGAGGACGGCACCGAACTGTCCCCCGCGCTGGGCATCGGCGCTTTCGCCGAGAAGACGCTGGTCGCCGCCGGCCAGTGCACCAAGGTCGACCCGGCCGCCTCCCCCGCCGCGGCGGGGCTGCTCGGCTGCGGGATCATGGCCGGGATCGGCGCCGCCATCAACACCGGAGGGGTGGGCCGAGGCGACTCGGTGGCGGTGATCGGCTGCGGCGGTGTGGGCAGTGCCGCGGTGGCGGGGTCCCGGCTGGCCGGGGCCGACCGGATCATCGCCGTGGATCTGGAGGACCGCAAGCTGGAGTGGGCTCGCGGGTTCGGCGCCACACACACCGTCAACGCGGGCCGGACCGACCCGGTCGAGGCGATCCGCGAACTCACCGGCGGGTTCGGCGCGGACGTGGTGATCGACGCGGTCGGTCTCCCCCAGACCTACGAGCAGGCGTTCTACGCCCGCGACCTGGCGGGCACCGTCGTGCTGGTGGGTGTGCCCACCCCGGAGATGCGGCTGGAGCTGCCGCTGCTGGACGTGTTCGGCCGAGGCGGAGCCCTGAAGTCGAGCTGGTACGGGGACTGCCTGCCCTCGCGGGACTTCCCGATGCTCATAGATTTGTACACGCAGGGCAGGCTGGACTTGGACGGGTTCGTCACCGAGGAAATCGGCATCGGTGACGTCGAAGAGGCCTTCGCCCGCATGGAGCGGGGCGATGTACTGCGATCGGTGGTGCGACTGTGAGTGACGCGCGAGTGGAACACCTGACCACGTCCGGGGTCTTCACCCTGGACGGCGGTTCCTGGGACGTGGACAACAACGTCTGGCTGGTGGGCGACGACGAGGAGGTCGTGGTCGTCGACGCCCCGCACGACGCCGAGGCGATCGTGGCGGCGGTGGACGGGCGCAGGGTCGTGGCGGTGCTGTGCACGCACGGGCACAACGACCACGTGAACGCCGCCCCGGCGGTGGCCGACGCGACGGGCGCGCAGATCCTGCTGCATCCCGAGGACCGGGTGCTGTGGGACATGACCCACCCTGACCGGGCCCCGGACGGGGAGCTGGCTGACGGGCAGTCCGTGCGGGTCGGGGGTACCGAACTGACCGTGATCCACACGCCGGGCCACGCGCCGGGGGCGGTGTGCCTGTACGCGCCGGAGCTGGGCGTGCTGTTCAGCGGCGACACCCTTTTCCAAGGCGGCCCGGGGGCGACGGGGCGGTCCTACTCGGACTTCCCGACCATCGTGGACTCGATCCGGCGCAGACTGCTGACGCTGCCCGCGGAGACGGTGGTCAACACCGGGCACGGCGACTCCACGAGCATCGGCGCGGAGGCACCCAACATCCCGGCGTAGCCGGTGCCGGCCAGGGGATGCGGGGGCGGCCGGGGCGGGCCAGGGACACTGGTCCGCCCCGGCCGTTCTGCTCAGTCGAGCCGGATCTCCACCGGGTCGCCGAAGCCCCAGTTGTCCGTCACCTCGAGGGCCACCGCGTCGGTGCCCTCCGGAACGTCGAAGGCGGCCTGTCCCGTGACCTGGTTTCCCGGGTTGATCTGTTCGATGAAGAACGTTTGGTCGATCAGCGTCGTGCTGGTGGAGTGGCTGTTCCCGTCGGCGTCGACCAGGGAAAGCGCGGTCTCGTCGAAATAGGTGGCTTCGCTTCCGCTGTTTTCCACCGTCATTTCAACGATGACGAACTCCCCTTGGGCGTGCTCTTCGAAGAACTCGTCGCTGAACGTGGCCGCGGTCTCGGTGCCGTGCACGGTGACCATCCAGTCGCCGACCTCACCGGTGCCACCGATCCCGACGCTCTCGGCGGCGTCCTCGGGGGCCTCCTCCGTGGTCTCCTCGGCCGCTTCGGAATCGCCCTCCGCACTGCCGGACGCGGTCTCGGCTTCCTCCCCGCCCCCTGCGGTGCAGGCGAACATCCCCAGGACGAGTACGAACGCGGCCAGCAGGAACCACGGCCACTTCTTGCGTTTACGCACCGGCGCAGCCTGGGGCGGGCCGTACGGCGGGTACCCGTACGGGGGTTGGCCGTACGGGGGTTGGCCGTACTGCTGTTGGCCGTACTGCGGCGGTCCGTACGGCTGCTGGCCGTACCCCTGAGGACCGCTGTACGGGGGGCCGCTGTGTTGGGGACCGTACTGCGACGGCCCGTCCTGCATACTGCTCATGGCACACGCCTTCCTGAAAACAACCCCTCGGGGGTTCGGGGAACCCCTGCTTCCAGGGTCGCCCCGTTTTCTGGAAAAGAAGGCCATGTGCGGTCTATGTTTTTCCACTGAACAGACTCTGCACCGGCAAATTTATCGGCACGAAAAACCGGGGTCGGCAACTTTCTCGGTATTCCTGGAAAATGTTTCCGGTTTTGGCCGCCTATGGACGTTGACGTGCCTTGCGGGGCAGGCGGTGAACGGGTAGCCGTGCTCGCGGATCCCTGCCCGCGCCCGCTCAGCCGAGGTCGATCTCGGCGATGACCTCGCCGTCCTCGTCCACGCGGCCGGTCTTGCGGAAACCCAGTGCGAGGTAGAAGTCCTCGGGTCCGCCCTCGCCTGGGACCCAGGACACCGTGACCCGGCTGTTCCCCCGGCGGCGGGCCTCGGCGAGGGCTCCCAGCACGGCGAAGCGGCCGTATCCCCTGCCTTGGAGGTCGGCGGCGACGTTCAGCCGCCAGATCGCGGCGCGGTCGTCGGGGTCCTTCGCGCCGGGGTCGAACTCAACCATGACGAAACCGACCGCCTGGTCTCCGTCCATGAGCAGGCGGGGCCAAGCGGTGTCACGGGCCGTGTACGCCTGGGCGAGGGAGCGTTCCACCGTGGCGACGAAGCGGTTCTGGTCCTCGCGGACTTTGACCGCGATGGCCGTGTCGAAGTTGTCCTGGGTGATCTCGACTAAGCGCAGGTCCGGGGTGTCAGTCATGGGCGGCACATTACGTCAGCGTGCCGGGCCACACCATCGGTTTTCGGCGCGGTCAGGCCCGGAGCCGGGCGAGGACGCGGTCGACGTCGAAGCGCTCGGCCCGGGTGAGGGGTGCACCGGACCGCTCGCGGAGGCGGGTGGCCTCGGCCAGGAGGTCGGCGGCGCGGGTCCGGTCCCCGGTGAGCGTATGGGCGCCGGCCAGCCCTTCGAGGGCGGAGGCGACCGCGCGCGGGTCGCCGCTGGCCTCGGCGTCGGCTCGGGCCAGGGTGTGCAGGTCCAGGGCGGTCGGGGCGTCGCCTCGCTGCTCGGCGGCGTAGCCGAGCTGGGTGCGGATGAACGCCGTTCCGACATGGCTGGCCGCCCGCACGTTCCAGTCCAGCCAGCGGCCCAGGACGCGTTCGGCCCGTTCGGGGTCGCCGCGCCGTCTGGCGGCCAGCGCGGTTCCGGCGTCGGCGAACTGCTCGGCCCCGGCATCGGAGTGCTCGGCTGCCAGGGCGGCGGCCCGGCCGTGCAGGACGTCGGCCCGGTCCAGGTCGCCGCGGAGCAGCGCCACCCTGCCCAGTCCGGACAGGGCGCGGGTGACGTTGCCCCACAGCCGCAGGTCCTCGGCCAGGCGCAGGCCGCGTTCGTGGTGGTCGGCGACGCCGTCGAGATCGCCGAGTGCTTCCATGGCCTGGGCGAGGACGTCGGTGGCGTGGAGGACACCCCAGCCGTCGCCCAGTTCCCGAAGCGCCCCCGCGGCCCGGTCAGCCGCTTCCACCGCCCCGGAGATGTCGCCGCGGCCGAGGGCGGCGTCGGCCAGGGTCACCCGGGAGACCTCGGTAGCCCAGGGGTCACCGGCCGCGACCGCGGCCTCGTGGGCGGCCTCGACGCGGCCGATGGCCTGGTCACGTTCGCCCAGGCCCCACCGGGTGTGTTCGACCAGCCAGGCCAGGCGTGCGCGGTTGACCGGGTCGGTGACCGCCGCCAGGTGTTCGGGAGCACGTGATCGTCGGGCAAGCTCGCCGTCGGTGGCGGGCAGTGCGAGGGCGGTCCGCCACAGCTCGGCCTCGGCACGGGCGGCGGGGTCCCCGCCGGGCAGGGCGAGCGCGCGGTCCAGGGCCAGCCGGGCCTGCCCGGCACGGCCCCTGAGGTACCGGTGCCAGCTGGGAGCGATGGCCAGGCGCAGGGCGAGGTCGGTGTCGCCTTTCTGGCCCGCGTGGTCGAGGGCGGCGTGGAGGTTGGCGGCCTCCCGGTCCAGGCGTTCCAGCCAGCGGTGCTGTCCGGGTCCGCGCAGACGGGTATCGGCCGTGGCGGCGAGGTCGGCGAAGTGGCGGGCGTGCCGGGTGCGGACGCGGTGGCGGTCGCCGGAGGCGGCCAGGTGTTCCAGAGCGTAGGCGGACACGGATTCCAGGAGCCGGTAGCGGGTCCGGGTGGGGTGGTCCTCGACCGCGACGAGGGAGCGGTCGGCCAGGCTGCTGATCAGGTCCAGGACCTCCGTAGGCGGTACGTGCACCGGCCCTTCCCCGGGCTCCGCCCCTTCCGTGTCGGGGTCCGCCCGGTCAGGTCCCGAGCAGACCACCTCTGCGGTGTCGGGTTCGCAGCCGTCCGCGGTCACGGCGAGGCGGGCCAGAACGGCGCGTTCGGCGGCGTCGAGCGGTTCCCAGCTCCAGTCGATGACGGCGCGCAGGGTGCGCTGCCGGGCCGGGACGTCGCGGCGGCCGGTGCCGAGCAGGGCGAACCGGTCGTCCAGGCGGGCGGCGATATCACCGATTCCGAGATGGCGCAGGCGGGTGGCGGCCAGTTCCAGGGCCAGGGGTATGCCGTCCAGGCGGCGGCAGACCGAGGTGACGGCGGGGGCGGTTTCGGGGGTGAGCGTGAAGGTGCCGCGGACGGCGCGGGCGCGTTCGGTGAAGAGCTGGACGGCACCCGAGGCGGCGAGTTGGTCGGGGTCGGTCACTCCGGGTGCGGGCAGGTCGAGCGGGGGTACCGCGTAGAGGTGTTCCCCTCCCACGTCGAGGGGGACCCGGCCGGTGGCGAGGACGCGCAGGTGCGGCAGGGCGGCCAGGAGGCGGGAGACGAGGGCGGCGACCGGCGCGACGACGTGTTCGTGGTTGTCCAGCACGAGCAGGGTGTGGCGCCCGCGGAGCAGCGCGACGATCCGGGCCATCTCCCCGCGGGCTCCGGCCGTCCCTTCGGGGGATCCGGCCGTCCGGTCGTCGCGGGCGCCGAGGGCCGCGGCCAGGAGGGGCACGGGGTCGCCGTCGGGCGCGAGTCCGGCCAGTTCGACCAGCCAGGCGCCGTCCGGGGCCGACTGATGTGTTCCGGCCGCCAGCGCGAGGCGGGTCTTGCCGACCCCGCCCGGACCGGTGAGGGTGACGAGCCGGTGTTCGGTGAGCAGGGCATGCAGGTCGCGGAGTTGGCGGTCGCGGCCCACCAGTGCTCCGACGGGTGCGGGCAGGCTGCTCGGCGGCGGTGCGGAGTCGGGCGCGGGGTCCAGGGCGGGGTCGCGGGCGAGCATGGCCCGGTGCAGTTCGAGCAGGGCCGGCCCGGGGTCGACCCCGAGCTCGTCGGCGAGGCGGGACCGCAGGCGCGCGTATCCGGCCAGGGCTTCGGCCTGGCGACCGGCGCCGTAGAGTGCGCGCAGGTGAGCCGCGTGCAGGCGTTCCCGGTAGGGGTGCTGGGCGGCTGGTTCGGCGAGTTCGGCCGCCAAGGCGGTGTGTTCGCCCAGTTCCAGGCGGCATTCCGCGAGGTCCTCCACGGCGGACAGCCGCCGTTCGGTCCAGCGGGTCAGCTCCGCCCACCGGCCCGGGTCCGCGTGGGGCCCGGTGTCCGCGAACTCGGCCAGCGCGGGTCCCCGCCACAGGTCCAGGGCTTGGGTGAGCAAGTCGGCGCGGGAGCGGGGATCGGCGGTTCGGGAGGCACGGTCGAGGAGGTCTTCGAAGCGGGTGGCGTCGAGGTGGTCGGTCTCCAGTAGGTAGGCCGAGTGGCGGTGGCGGACCAGGGATCGGGCTCCCGGTTCGGCGGCGTCCAGGACCCCGCGCAGCTGGGAGACCCGGGCTTGGAGGACGGCGGTGGGCCGGGCCGGCGGGGTGTCGCCCCAGAGGTGGTCGACGAGCCGGTCGGCGGGGACGGGGCGCCCCCGCGCCAGGAGCAGGGCGGCCAGCAGGGCGCGGACCTTGGTGTCACCGACCCGGACGGGCTCCCCGTGGTCGGTCCGCACCGACAGTGGCCCCAGCACCCCGAAACGCATGCCCTCACGGTAGCGCTCCGCGGCGGGCCTGCCCCGCCCGCGGTGGGTCTCCCCCGCCCGTGGTGGGTCTCCCCCGCCCGTGGCGGTCCCGTAGCGGATCCGTGGGCGACCCGTGGCGGTGCCGGACACCGTGTGACGTGTCGGGGCGGCCACCGGGCCGCCCCCGCGAAACGCGAGGAGGTTTCTCATGGGTGTCTACGAGGGCAAGCGGGCCGTGGTGGTCGGCGGTACGCACGGCATGGGCCTGGGTGTGGTCGAAGAGCTGCTGGCCGGCGGGGCGGACGTGCTGTTGACTGGGAACAACGAGAAGAACCTGGAGGAGGTGCGCGGCAGGTTCGGTCCCCGGGTGCACGCGGTGCGCGCGGACGCGGGACGGGTCGCCGACGCCGACGTGCTGGCGGAGACGGTGCGCGAGACCTTGGGCGGGGTCGACTTCCTGCACGTCAACGTGGGGGTAGCCGCGGCGGCACCGTTCACGGAGGTGACCCGGGAGACCTACGAGCGGATGTTCGGGATCAACGCCCGGGGCGCGTTCTTCACCGTGCAGCGGCTGGCACCGCTGATCGCCGAGGGCGGGTCGATCGTGTTCACCACGTCGGTGACCAACGCGACCGGGTCGGCCGGGCTGAGCGTGTACACCGGGACCAAGGCGGCGGTGGCCGGCTTCTCCCGGACCTTCGCGGCCGAGCTGCTGCCGCGCCGGATCCGGGTCAACTGTGTGGCTCCCGGGTTCGTGCACACGCGCTCCGGCGGGTTCGCCGACGCCTCGGAGGCCGAACGGGCGGCGATCGCGGAGGCCGGTGACCAGAGCACGCCCATGGGCCGCCACGGGACGGTGGCCGAGGTGGCGCGGGCGGTGCTGTTCCTGGGCTTCGAGGCGACCTTCACCACCGGCGCCGAGCTGCCCGTGGACGGCGGAATCGCTCCGGCGCTGCAAAGCCTCACCTGACGCGGTCACCGCGCCCCGGCGAGCCCTCGGGCGGGCTTGCCGGGGCCGCTGGGGCCGCCGGTGTCAGGTGACCACCACCAGGGCCACGGCCATGCTCAGGACCAGGGAGAACAGCAGCAGGCACGCGGCGGTCCCGGCCCCGGCGAGGAAGGCGACGGTGGTGTTGTTCAGCTCGACCCAGCGCGATCGGCGGGTGCGCCCCTCTTCGGCGGTGCCGACCTTTCCGGTCGCCCCGCTCTCCCCCGTATCCCCTGCCGCTGCGGCGGTCCGTTCCGCACGGAGCCGGTGGAAGGCCGGGCTGAGGTGGGCGACCAGGCCGTTGGCGGCCGTCTCGACCTCGTCCGGGGTGGCGGCCGCTGCGAGGTCGTGGAGAAGGCCCTCCACCGGGTCCTCGCGTCTTCGCGGCGGCGCGGGCTCGGGTTCGGGCTCGGGTTCGGGCTCGGGTCCGGGTGGAGTTTCGATCCGTCCCCGGGACGTGGGGCCCGGCTCGGGTTCCGGGTCGCGAACCGGGGCGGTATCTGGCTTCTTCGGCTTCCGGATACCGCTGAACGCCCACCCGTCCTGGTCGGCGCGTTCGTGGAGCCGGTCCATCAGTTCCTCGTAGTCCGAGGCGGCGAGGTCGCCCAGCGGACGGTCGCGATCGCGGTTGACCAGCCACTGTGCCACGTCGCGGTAGCGGTCCTGGACGGCCGAGGGGGAGAACAGGTCCAGGGGGCGGCGGCCCCGGGGCAGGTCGGCGCCGCGGGGGCGGGGCCGGAAGGCGACCATCGGGCGTTCGCTGGTGAACCGGGTGTCGGCGGGCCAGGGGTCGTAGGTGGCGAACGACCAACGTTCCCGGGCTGGACGGACGCCGTGGACCTGGTCGAACACCTCCGTCAGGGCACGGCGCACCCCCCACAGCAACAGGATCCGGTGTTCCTCGGTCAGCTGGCCTACGGTGTCCGGGACCAGGACGTCGACCGGTTCCCGTCGTGCGGCAAGGACCTCCCGGACCAGGTCGACCAGGCGCGCGTCACCCATGAGCCCTTCCTCCAGGGCACGGACCCCGTGGTCGAACTCTTCCCGGCTGGGGGCCGGGATCGGTTCCAGGGTGGCCCAGCCCGGTGCGGCCTCCCTCCGTTTGGCCACCGCCCCTCGGTGGGCGGCCACGAGTGCCAGTTCGGGGGTCAGGGCGGGGCCGACGAGGGCGCGGGCGGTACCGCCGCGGCGGTCCCGGCGCACCGCTTCGGGGGCCCGGTAGACCAGGACGCCCTGGCCGTCGAACCACCGGTACCAGTGGCCCGGCCCCTCCTGCCCCGAGGCGAACTCCGGGACGACCACACCGGCTAGGTGTCCGTCCCACCTGGTCAACTGCTGGTAGGCCTCACCCGACCTCGGTAGGGAGGTGGCGCTGGGCCCGACGCCCTGGCCGAGGAGGTTGCGTTCCCGGAAGCTGTAGTGGATCTGGTGCATCGGCTCAAGCCGCTCGCGTCCGGTCACCGTCCCACCCTCCCGGCACCGTCGGTATCGATCACCCCGGTCATCGCCAGGAGCGACACGAAGGGTTGGAGGACCCGCTGGGGCCGGACCGGTCGGGCGTAGCGCGCAGGGGACTGTTCGGCACCGGAGGGGTCGGGCGGGCGTTCCGGGGCGCCGGTGGCCGAGACCGCGTGGATGCTGCTGCGGTCGAACTCGAACCAGGGGCGCAGCCAGAGGTCGGCGTGCCGGTACCTGCGGATGTGGGCGAAGAGATCGCGGCTCTCCCGTTCGATCTCCTCCGGGGACGCCGTGGGAGGCCCTGCGCGCAGCCAGCGGTCCACCGGGTGGTCGAAGCGGAACCGGTCCGCCTTGCTGAGGACCAGGGTGGCGGCCGAAGCACGCTTGCGGTCGCCGTCGAGCAGGCCGAGGACCGTGGTGAACGAGGAGTCTGGCACACCCCTGGCCAGCTGGTCCCCGTCGATGACGAAGACGTAGCCGTCGGCACCCTCCAAGAAGACCCGCTTCTGTGCCCTGTTCATCCCGGACAGGTCGTCACCCGCCACGTCGAAGAAGGCGACCGCCCGTCCGCGGGACCGGCCGCCGCGGGCTTGGTCGACCAGGAGGCCGACCTCGAAGTCCCACACGTTCTCCCCCGTGCGGTCCAGGAGCTCGCCGTCCTCGAAGACGCGTCGGATCTTCGTGGCGATGAACTGGTCGTAACGGCTGTTGTCCAAGGGGGTGGTGTACAGCCCGAAGTCGTGCAGCGGCTCGTTGTCGACGGTCCTGATCAGGGAGGTGAGGAAGTGTGTCTTGCCCGAGCGCGGTGCGCCCACCAGGGCGATCACCAGGGGTTCGCGCGTCACGTACCCGTAGGGCAGGTAGTGCTCGGGCACCTCGTCCGTGCGGTTGGGGCAGCGGACCTGGGCGTCGCGCATGATCCGGCTCTGCTGCACAGCGTTGAGTCCCGACGGGATCCGCAGGGGCCGGTGTGTTCCGTCCTCCCGCACCCACAGTTCGCCCAGGTTCAGGACGACACGGCTCAGACAGACGGGGCAGGGTACCTGGGGTGTGTCCACAGTGATCACCGTTCACCCTCCAAGGATGTTGCTCAGGGCCACCGCGGTGACCAGGGCCAGCAGGGCGGCCACCGTCAGCAGCGGCCAGTTCCGGCGCGCCCACTCCCACAGCGGGTGGCCGGGGACCGGGGCCGGCCCGGGGTCGGGTGTCGTCGGGGCCTCCCCTCCCGAGTCGGCGTCCTCCCCGCGTTTCTGGGCCAGGCGCCGGTAGAAGAGGCGAAACTCCGGGCTGAGGTGGTCGTCGATGCCGCGCGGGCTCGTGGCGGCCCCGGTCAGCCGCTCCAAGAGCTCGGCGGCGTCCGGGCGGCGGTCCGCCTCGGTCTCGAACACACCTCGCAGGTCAGCGCTCACACCGGGGAACCGGTCGACGGGCAGCTGTTCGCCCCGTGCCACCCGGTGCCCGGTGAGGGTCTGGAAGAGGATCAGGCCCGCCGACCACACGTCGTCGCGCGGGTCGCAGCGCCCTACCCCGTCGCGCTGCTCGGGGGAGCTCCACGGTTCGGTACCCGTCCGGGCACGGAGGGCTCCACGCACCGTGGCCAGGGTGAAGTCGTACACGTGGACGGTCCCTCGGTCGGGGTTCCAGCACACGGTCGACGGGCTCAGCCCCCGGTGTACGACCTCGGCGGCCTGGAGCCGTTCCAGGGCCAGGAGCAGTCCGTGCCGGAAGGCCTCGCGTTCCTCGTCGAAGAGCTGCCTGCGCCCCAACAGGGTGCGGACCGGTTGCCCTTGGTAGGGGGTGAGGAGGGCGAAGGGCGCGACGGGGTCGTCGTGGTATCCGACCAGGCGGGTGAGTTCGGGCGGGTAGGTATCGCCCGCCGAGGCACGGGCCAGCCTGACCCCGGCGAGGATCGCGTTGTCGAGCCGGTCGAAGGCCTCCGCGCGCTCGTAACCGTCGTCCTCGGTGCCCCCGACCCAGAGTTGGAGCAGGGTCGACTCGCGCCCTCGGGCCTCGACGCGTACCAGGCGGCGGCCGAGGAAGGGGACCGTGCTAGAGGACAGGTCGCGCAGGGGGGTCAGGCGACACTCCACCTCCAGGTCCGCCCGGCTGTTCGCCGCCGTTTCCGGGGCACGGTAGACGGCGTCGCGCACTGCGGTCTCGTACACGTCGTCGCCGTTCAAGGGCTGCCGTCCTTCCAGGTGAAGGTCTCTCGGGGAGGTTCGGGCCCGTCCGGTTCGATCCCGTCCGGTATGGGCTCTTGGTGTTCGGGCCGGTCCCCTTCCAGCTCGGAGTGGTTCCCGTGCGCTTCGGCCTGTCCCCCGTCCGGTTCGTGCCGCCACTCGGTGCGCACCACACCGGAGCGCAGCGGCACCAGTCTCAGCTGGCCGACGAGGTGGCCACCGATCCACTGCACGTCTGCGGGAGCCTGTGCAGGGTGCTGGGAGCGGTGGGGGCGGAGCGCGGCAGGGGCGAAGCGGATCGTTCGGGGAACACCGGAACTCTGGGAGAGCAGTCGCAGGTGGCTGGGGTCGCAGAGCTGGAGCATCCGTCCGGCCGGGTCCTCCCCCAGTGCGCGGAACGCGCGGTCGGGGCTGACCCCGGTGCGCGGGCGCCGCGGCAGTGCGGGATCGGCGAAAGACGGCGCCACGTAGGGGCCCACGAGGCCCAAGTGGGCCCGGTAGTCCTCGAGCAACCGTTCGGCGTGGCGCTGGGCCGGGTCGTACAGGTCGGAGACCCGGCCTTCGCCCGGGGCCTCCCATACGGCGTCGAGTACGCCAGTGGCCAGCGCGATCAGGTCCTGGCGCAGCACGTCCTCCAGCTCGAAGGAGCGGCTGCGCGGGTTGGCGTCGGGCTCGTGGTCGACCAGCTCGGCCACGACGTCGGCGGTGGCGCGGGTGGCGCTGGCCGCCGCTCGGGCGGTATCGGCCAGCTGACGGCGGGCGCCGCCCAGAACCCACTCCGCACGGGCCACCTCTCCGAGCAGGCGGGTCAGTGCCGACGCCGACGCCCCGACCTGTTCGAGGCCGAGCGTCTCCCGCCACCGGGCCATCGCACGGACCCACGCCGCGACCAGTGCCGCGGCCCCCGCTCCGACCCCGAGGAACACACCGGCCACTACCGGTCCCGGGTGGCCGAGGAGCTGCTCGGGGAGCACGGAGGTGGAGGCCGCCAGACCGGTGAGCGCACCGGCCACGGCCGCACCCGCGTGCAACGCCAGGGTGTGCCGTGTCGCCCGGCCCTCGCTCGCCCGGACCCGGTTCTCCCAGCTCGGATTCTCCCCGCCAGACCTCCCCGTGTTCCCCCTCCCCTGGCCGGCCCGCCACAGCCCCGCGGCGACCGCCCCGACCCACGCGGCCGCGAGCACCAGACCGCCCAGCACGCCGAGGGCCCCGCCGGCCAGGGCCGGAAACAGGGGCGCGGCGAAGGCCGGGACCAGCAGCCACGACACCGGACCGGGCAGCGGCGGCCCCTCGTCAGCGCGGAACCGGGCGACGACCCGGTCGGGCAGGAGGCTGCGCAGGCGCGGGGCCGCGGCCGCGCTGCCCTGGGGCGAGAGGCGGGTGGCGAGGTCCTCCAGGTCCCCGGCGACCTTCGGGATGGTGTCCCCTCGCGCCAGGGCCCGGCGGGTCTCCCCGGCCAGGGCCGCCGCGGCCTCGGCCAGTTCCTCCGGGTCGTGTGAAGCGCCGATCAGGCCTTCGGCCCGGAGTTGGGCCCGCAACCGGTCGGGGGGCAGGGAGCTGAGCCGTTCGAACAGCGACCCGATGTGGTCCCGGAGGGCACCCAAAGCCTCCCCCACGGCCGGCAGGTGCTCTGTGCGCAGCTCATGCGGGGTGACGTCGTGGAGGGGCCCGGTCCAGGCGGACTGGCTCTCCAGATCCGCCTCGACGTGGGCGAGCCAGGCGCGCAGGTCGCGTTCGCGGGCCGCGGTCCCACCCCAGCCGACCCGTTCCTCCCCCTGAGGGCTGAGCCGGTCCCCCCGCACCAGGTCCACCAGGGACGGCCCCTCCCCCGCGGGTGGCCGCGGGCCCCTCCCGGAGTCGGCACCACGACCCTCGAAACTCCAGCCCTCGGCACCGCGTCTCCCGACACCCCGCCCCCCGGCATTGCGGCCCTCGGCGACCAGTGCTTCGGCGGCCCGGGACAGGGCGGCAGTGACCGTGTCCCCGCCCTCCTCGTCCCCGAGCCAAGACAGCCCCGGGGAGGCCGTGGCCTCGGGCAGACTCCGGCCCATGGCGACGACCCGGTCGAAGATCTCGGGGTCGCCCAGCAGTTCCACCAAGCGCGCCAGGCCCACACCCGGTCCCACAGCGGCCCCGGGGCGGTGATCGTCCGGGCCGGAGGGGTTGAGGCTCCAGGAGAACCCGGTGGTGTCGTCCACCCAGAGCGTGGTGACGTCGCGTTCGGGGCCGATCTGGCCGGGGCGGTCGAGTGTGGGGCCGCCGCCCCCACCGGGGTTGGGCGGCCCCACGGCCACGCACACCATGGCCCGCACCCGCTGGCTGATGAAGACGTCCCCGTAGCTGTCGGCGTGTTCGACCAGCCGCCACGTGTCGTCCAGGACCAGCAGGCGCGCGGAGTCGGTCATCGGCCGCCCGCGGCCGAACTCGTACTGGATACACGCCTGCGCTTCGGCGGCGGAAGCGCCGCGCAGGTCGACGAGGTGAACGCTCACGGGTGCCCGCCCCCGCCCTCCTCCACCGTGCCCCGAGAGCGCTCGATCGCTCTCTCCAGCGCTTGGAGGTTGGCCCGGACCGGCGCGGAGGCGCCCTGGAACTCCATGCCGACGGCCTCCGGCAGGATCGCGGCCCAGAAGTCCCGGTACTGGTGGACGCGGCTGAGGTTGCCGGTCTCCGGTTCGCGCAGCAGCTCGTCCAGCCGGGTGACCTCGGCGTCGGCGATACTCCGCAGGGTCTGGTAGAGCTTGGCCGGAGGGGCCGGTCTCCCCTCGAGCCCGCTGGGCAGTTCGCTCATGAGTTGGGCGCAGAACTGGCGGGTGATGGCGTCCTCCCCGTTGAAGGCCCAGTGTTCGTAGGCGCGAATCAGGCTGCCCCAGGACGAGGACTCCTCCAGGGGTACGAGCTCCAGCGCCATGGTCACCCCGCCGCCCATGGTGAACCGCACCTCTTGGGGTGAGCGCGGGTCGCCGACCACCCGGGCCCGGCCGTTCCAGAGGGCGTTGAGCAGCCGGTGCAGGATGTAGACGCGGTGCTCGGTGGTGGTGGCCAGGTAGCCGAAGTCGTAGCCCAGGCGCTGGCGCCACCGCAGGTAGTCCTGGGGCTGGTGGTGCTGTGAGGCGTCGGCCCACAGCCGCATGACGTCGCGGACCTCGCGCACCTCTGTGACACTCATCGAGCTGCGGAACAGCACCACGCTGACGGTCTCGGTGCTGACCGGCCGGAACTCGTAGGTGGCTCCGGCGGCCGCGGGAAGGTTGACCGATTCGCGCAGATACTGCTCGACTCGGAGGTTGGGGCCGGGAGAGTGGTAGGTGATCAGGATCTTGAGCGGACCGCTGCCCTGGGGCGTGTAGCCGACCGGCAGCAGTCCGGCCAGCTGGGCGCGGAACTGGGAGACGTTCTCGGGGGCGATGGCCCCGTCGCCCTGGTCGGTGGCGTGGGCCAGCAGGTCGCTCAGGCGCGGCAGGAGCGGCCGCTGGGCCGGGCCCGGTGACCGGAGGAAGCGTTTGATCTCGGTCTTGAGGATCTCGCGCAGATAGGTGACAGCGTCCGCGGGCGTCCGGTCGACGGAGATGTCGTAGGCGTGCCGCCACCCGTCGGGGCCGATGATGACCTGGACCAGCGCGGCCTCGCCCGCGTTGGGGCGCAGCCGGCCGCTCTCCTGGTGGAAGGTGGACAGGTGGTCCTTGACCCGGTGGTAGAAGGGTTCGAGGTCGCCGCCGACCGGAGGCAGCAGGTAGGACACGCCGGTGCGCGGCCGGTAGAGCTGTTGGGAGAGGCGTTCGAAGCGTTCGCCGTCGTAGCGGGCGTGCTGGCTGAGCGCGTCGGTGAGCGCGCCCAGATCGGCCCGCATCAGGGTGGTCGCCCGCTGCCAGCGCGGGGTGCTCTGGGCCCAGGCCTCGTTCCACGCCAGCTTGGTCTGCCACTCGTACCAGACGTCCTGGTCCGCGCGGGCCCGGGTGGGCTTGGCATCGGTGTACTTGGCCTTGACCAGGCCGCCGATCCGGTCGTTCAGTTTGGGGATGGGCGGGGGCAGCTGCGTGCACCCCTCCGGTGGCGGCGGGCTGGTGCGGCGGGACTGGAGGATCCCCAGGACCCCCATCTTCTCGATCTCGCTGCCCGCGGCCGCGTTGCCGATCATCACCCGCTGCGCGTGGAAGGGGTCGGTCAGGGAGAGCAGACGGCGGGTCCCGGTCCGGTAGTCGAAGGCCTGGGCGATCTCGGGGACCTCGTGGGACAGGCGGCCGCGCAGGGCGGTCAGGCTCCGCTTCATGGCGTCGCCGCGGTCGTGGAGTGCGGTGGCGATGTTGCGGGCCCCCTCCACCGGAAGGGGGTCGGCGAAGTCGTCGCCGGGCCGGGCCAGCACCGGGTACAGGTCCGCGTGGGTGAAGAACTCCTCGATGAAACGGTGGTTCTGGTCGGAGCTGTCGGTCAGGGAACCGTCCATGTCCTCCACCGCGGCGCGCAGCATGCGGGCCCCGATGAGGTCGGCGAGTTCGTCCACGGGGACGGTCATGGAGGCGACCAGGGCGGTGGACACCCCGCGGTTGCCGATGCCGGACTCGGCGGGGATCTCGCGTTCGGCCTGGGTGTTGATGAAGCTGTCGGCGAAGGACTGGAAGTTGTCCGCGCCGACCAGGTCGCCGCCCTCGGTGCGCTGCTGGACGTCGGTTCCTGCGAGGGAGAGCACCAGGGAGACCACCGAGCGGTGCAGGTCCTCGCGGTCGGCGCCGATGGGTCGGCTGAACAGGAAGGCCGTCTGCACGGTGGAGGGTTGGATCCTGATCCGGCCCTCGACCGGGTAGTGGACGGCCACCTCGTCCGGGCGCGCCTGGTTGGGCCTGACGCTGTGGTCGGTCAGGAGCGGGCCAAGGTCCCCGCCGTTCTGGTCGTCGACCAGGCGGAACATGTCGAGCAGGGCCCGGCCCGCATTGAGTTTGGCGTTGCGCCCGCCACCCAGTCCCTCGTCGAAGGCGGACGGCATCAGCACCAAGGGGTAGATCTTGACGTTCAGGTCCGAGCGGCGGAACGTGTTGGCGATCAGGTGCAGGTAGTCGTAGAAGATGCCGGCCCCGGTACCGCCCGCCACCGAGAACGACACGAACACGTCGCAGGACTTGGGTAGGCCGCCGCCCAGGATGCTCAGGTCGCCGGCCGAGGTGGCCAGCCGGTTGATGGCCTCGCTGAGCGGGCCGACCGCCGGGGCGACACCGCCCCGGAAGGTCTCGAAGAGGGCGGCCCGGCCCACGGTGGGGAACTGGCCCGCGCCGCGGTCCAGCGGGGCCACCCGGGGTTCGCCGCTGACCGGCGGCAGCCAGGGGGCGACGGTCGCCTCGGCGCTCAGCCGCAGACTGCGGGCGACCTCGGGGTAGGTGGGGACGCTGGGGACGAGGTCGCGGACGTAGTGGGCGGTCTGTTCCACTGCGGACAGGTGTTGGCGGCCGGGCACCACGCGTTCTGGCAGGCGGTCCAGCTCGGACCGGTTGACGTCCGCGTAGACGAACTGGACACAGGACGGCAGTTGGTACGGCAGCAGGTTCCCGCCAGGGCGCAGCTGCTGGAACTCGGTCCCGTCGGGCCCGCACAGCTCCTCGCGCAGGCGGCGCTCGAGTTCGGCGCCGATGAGGCACCCCGTGCCGCCGAGTCCGACGTGGAGCATCGGCTGGTAGAGCTTCATCGTCATGGCATCGGCCCTTCAAGGATCGGGGGGAAGGTGCGCGGGACGGCCGGGACGGTCACTCCCATGGGTGCCGCCCACCGGACCCGTGGTCATGGCCGCCCCAAGGGGGACGGGGGTGTGGGCCCGGCCGTCCGCCGGCCACCGGGTCGGCCGAAAACGGTTCGGTCCGGGCCGAGCGGCGTTCGTCTCGCACGTACAGGCTCAGAGCGCCCGGACCGGGGGCTCGCTCGTGGTATTGAGGCGTACCCGCTGTTCGCGCCCCTCGGGATCGCGCAGCAGCACCTCGTAAGGCGGGTGCCGACGCACCGTGTGGTGCGGCTGGCGCGGGTCGGCGGCATAGTCCAGGCGCGGCTCAGGGCCGTCCAGGACCGTGAAGGCGAAGGTGTCCGAGCGGCGGCTGAGCGCCTTCAGCTCCGGGCCGACCGGGCGGCCGTCGCGGCGGAGCTGGACGACCAGTCCGCGCACGTCGGCCAGGCGCTGGGCGACGGAACGGCGGTGGGCGGCGTAGAGGAGCACGGCCGTGACCAACAGCAGCACCAGCGCCCAGGCCCACCAGAAGCGTTCGAAGGGGCCCGGCGGCGGACGGACCTCGAAGTTGATCGGCGAGGCGATCCCGCCCAAGGCCTCGTCGTGCTCGTCCGCGGCGTGGATGCCGTGGAAGGAGACGTCACCAGGATCCGTGTCCGTATCGACGCGGAGCCATACCGGCACCGAAGTACTGCCCGGTTCGAAGGCCGTTCTGTCCTGCTCCACGTCGTACTGCAGGCCCTCGGACGCCTCCACCACCAGCTGGACCTCCGCGTCCTGCGCGGTGCTGTTCTCGACGTCGAGAACCCCCTCGATCGCCTCCCCCGGCTCGACCACTTCCGGCGGGTCGTCGAAGCGGGCGGCGGCCCACACCGCGTCCTCCTGCTCCCCGATACACCAGTTGAAGGCGGACTCCTCCGAGGAGATCCCTTCGCCCTCGACACGGCTGCGCACTTCCACGCAGTCGCCGTCCTCCCCGGCCACCTCGACCGTCCCGGCCAGCTCGCCGTCCCCGGCCTCCCGGTCCGGGTCCGCACCGTCATCAGCGAGGTCGATCCGCAGTGGATCGCCGTCCGCTTCCTCGTCGACCAGCTCGACCAGGATGTCGAGAACCTCGTCCACGTCGACGTCGTCCAGGTTGCCTTGGCGGGTGTGCAGTTGGAGGCGGACCACCAGTTCCTGCGCACCGGGGGCCTGGTCGCCCTCCACGGTGAGGTGGCTGCGGATGCTCCCCTGCCACAGGGTGCTGATCGCGACCAGCTCGTCCTCCGCGCCCTCCGGGGCGGTGAGCCGGACCGTCCAATCCCCGGCCCTGGGGTTACCGATCCGCAGCACCTCTACGGTCGCGTTGGTCCCGCTGTGACTGAACTCGGAACCGTCCTGCTCCCCCTCCAGGGGCACCACCTCCCCCTCGGGGTCCTCGTACTCGACCGCGATGTCCGGGTTGTTCTTCGCGACCAGGATCGCGCCTTCCGTGGCGACCGGGGGGATGTCGACGGGGATCTCGACGGTCTCCCCCGAACCGATCTCGATGTCAGGGACCTGCTCGTGCCCCAGGCAAGAGGCGCTGGCCAGGGCGTCCACCAGCGAGAGCAGGATCTCGGTGGAATCCTCGACGGTCCGTGCCTGCGGCACTGCGCCCGGCATGGCGTTGCAGCCGCCCTGGTAGCCGTCCTCAGCGAAATCGTCGAGCTGGTTTTCGTCGATCTCGTCGCCGAAACCCAGCGGCCAGATCTGGACCTCCTCGTTCTCGGCCCGCTCCAACTCCCCTTCCAGAGCAGCCAGGGCGGTGCGCTGGCGCACCTGAGGGGTCTCGCCGTACTGGGGACTGTTGCCGACATCGAGGACGCCGTCGGTGAGCAGGAAGACGACCTTGGCGGCGCCCTCAGGCGCCTCGTCATCTGCGAAGTACTCCTGCGCCTTCTGCAGCGCGGCGACGTGGTCGGTGTCGAAACCCTCCTCCTCCGTGCGCGCGCGGAGGTCGTCCACGCAGTCGATGACGGCGTCCCGCCCCCGGCCCTCTTCCAGGAAGGTGGGCGGGCAGGCCTCCCGGGCCGCGATCTGGCCCTCCTCGCCGTTGTCACTGCCGAAACCCACCACCGCGAGCCTGGAGCCGGGGTTGAGGATGCCCTGGCCGATCATGGCGGCGGCCTCAGCTTCGGCCGCGACGTCGGCTTCCGTCAGGCTCCCGGACTCGTCGGCCAGGATCACCACGTCCAGCGGCACCTCGTCCTCCATGGCGGGGCCGTTGTCGGGGGCCGCCTGCCCGGGCAGCCCGTGGGGGTGTGCCGCGGTGAGCGGGTCCGCCAACACGAGTGGCAGGGCGGCCACGAGTGCCAGCGTTCTCAGGACCGCACCCGCCCCGGCGCGGCCTATCCGCCGCGAACGTCGAACCACTACCACCGCGCTCCTCCCCACCCAAGCCCCGACCCGTCCGCGCCATTGGCCTGTCAGCGACGCGTTTCCCGCTGTTTCCGGATACCGCTGCAATCCACTCTCGGACAGCGCCGGAATCCCTGACCCGCGGGGAATACGTGGGCGAAAAAAGGGTTGATGGGCTGATCACATGATCCGCAGGAGAGCACCGCCACCGGGCCGACCACAGGTGCACGTGGAACAGAACGGAGAAACGGAGACGACAGCGGAAACCGCCCCGGAAAGGAACCGAGACGGATTCGCGTTATCCCTGCATTCTTCTGTGTTTTCTGTTTCTGGGGTTAACCCATCCTGGACGACGCCGAGGTCCAGTACAGGGCCTGGGCCACTTGGCCGAAGGAACCCTTGGGATGGTTGCGGAACAGGGGCTCGGTACCGAAGAGCACCACCGCCGTGCCCGTGTCGGCGACCCCGCTGACCACGGACGCCTGCCCAACCGCCGAGTCCTGGCCGCCCGTACCGTCGTCATCGGCGCGCCAGTGCCCGGCCACCAGCGGCCCTTCGGCCCCGTAGGACTGCTCGACGGTGACCTCCGTCCCCAGACCGGTGAACCAGCCGGGCCCGTACACGAAACCGTAGCCGCCGGTACCCGCGAGGGCGCCGTCGCCGTCGTCCACGGCCACCAGGCCGTTGGCGTCCGATCGCCCGTCCTTCCGCTCGGCTTCCAACAGCCCGGCCTCGTCGTTGAAGCGTGCCCCGGTCTCACCCCGGGCGACCACGCCGCCGGTCTCCAGGAAGGCGTCCAGGTCGGTGCGGGCGTCCTCGGTGAGGTCGGAGTAGACCAGGCCGCTGGACACGTACAGCACGTCGATTCCGGACCAGTCGAACCCGTCATCGAGGACGCTCGTGGACACCGTCTCCACGTCGAAACCCAGTTCGCCGAAGGTGTGGACCTCATCGGCGGCACCGGCCACGGCGAGCTTCACCGTGTCCAGGACCGGACCCGCTGAGTCAGCGGGGGCGGCGTTGTCCTCCGCGGACGCACCGTGGAAGACCGCGCCGTGCGCGTCAGCCGCTTCCGCCACGGCGTCGGCCGCCTCGGCGGGCACGCGCACCGAACCGTCCCCGGCCCAGGTGACCCCGTACCCGGCGGCGACCAGGTCTCCGAGCGCGGCGATGTCCGCGGCGTCGTCGAGGCGCAGCGTCCAGTCACCCTCGCCCTCGACCGCGCCGGTGGGTGCGGCGCCGGTCACGGGACCGGTGTCTTCGGGCAGTTCTGACTCGGTGGACTCGACCGTGGCGCCCCACAAGCGCCCGTGGCTCCATCCGGAGATGTCGTACATCGCCTCGATGTCGTCGGTGATGTCGCGGCCGTCCTCCAGCAGGACGTTGGCCATCCCCCGTTTGGGCTGGTGCATGTCCACCACGTAGGACCCGGCGGGGTAGGCGGTGCCGTCGAGTTCGAACGCGCTGGTGGCCTGGTCCACGCGCACGTCGTTGGCGATGAGGAAGTCCACCAGGCGGGCGGCGGCCGGTGCGGACCGCTGGCCCTCACCCGCCGGGATGACGTAGGCGCGGGGGAAGTCGGTGGTCCACACGTCCTCCTCGCCGAAGCCGGGCACCCAGTCCTCGGGCGGGACGACCTGTTCCTCGCCTGCGGCTCCGCGTCGGAACACCTCGATCTGGTCCCCGACCAGCTCCTCGCGGTTCTCGTGCGCGTAGTCGAGTGTGGCCTCGATGGTCGCCGCGGAGATGTCGGTGTTGATGGCGGTGCGCCGGTGCAGCTCCTCCTCGGGCAGGTCGTAGTCGTCCCGGTTGACGCGGAGCGGGAACTCGATGGTGGCCGAGGCGACCGCGCCCTGGTAGGGGGCGTACATGGGGGTAAAGATGGGCGGCCAGTCGTCCCAGCCGTCCTCCCAGTCCCGGAAGGGGATCTGCGGGGGTTCCACCCCGTCCTCCTCCGGTGTGTAGCCCAGGTCGAGGACGGCCTCCTCCATCGCCAGGCCGTTGGCGTAGGAGTTCTTGATGAAGAGGTCGTACTCGTAGTTCTGCCCGTGCGGCGGGGTGGCCGGCTCGATCAGGGTGCCGTTGACGTAGCCGTGCTGGTCGATCATGACCAGCGGCTGGGTGTCGACCATGACCTGGCGGATCGCGGCCGTCTCTGGCTGGGAGACGGTGACGAAGTCCCGGTTGAGGTCGAACCCGGCGCTGTTGGCCCGGGTGCCCTCGACCCGCCCGTCGGGGTTGGCGGAGACAGTGAAGTACAGGCGTGAGGACTCCAGGAGTTCGAGGGCCTCCTCGTCTTCCGTTGTGGCCAGCTCCTCGATGATCCGCAGGGAGGCGTCGGTGCCCTCCCATTCGTCGCCGTGGATGTTGGCGTTGACGTGGACCGGTGTCTTGTAGCGGTCGGTCAGGGTGTGGTCGCGGGCCGCGCGCTCGGGGTCCTCGGCGATGAGTTCGCGCATGCGCTGCTGGTGGCGGGCCTCGCCGCGGGTCTCGGGTTCGGTGAGGGTGACAAGGTAGAGGTCGCGACCTTCGACGGAGTCGCCGACGACCTCCACGCTGACCCGGTCGGAGTCCTCTTGGAGGCCGTTGAGCGCGGGCGCGATGTCGTGGAACGGGACCAGCCCGAGTTTGATGGAAGCATCGTCGGGGTCCTCGGGCGGCTCGGGGAGTTCGGTCTGCCGGGGGTAGGCGGCGCCGGGTTCGATCCCGGCCGCGTCAAGGGATGCGGAGCGGGGTTCGGCGGCCAGGGCCTCAGAACCGGCGGCGGTCTCCTGGCGTTCGGTCCCGTTGGCGCCATCGCGCGGTTCGGCGAGGGCGGGTGCGGGGAAAGCGACGAGTCCTGCGGCGAAGAAGGCGGCGGCGGTTCCGGCGAGGGTGGCCGGGCGGGGGTAGCTCGGCCGCAGGGCGGGGGGACGTGCGGAGTGTGGCGGGGGACAGGGCACGGGGGCACCTCCTGGGGGTCTTCGACGTTCTTACCGCCCCCAAGGGCCATCAACAAGACATCCAGCCATGAAAAGCATGTTTCGGTTGACGCCCGGCACCGTTGCGCGGGCTCCGGAGCTACGCCGGGTTCGTGCTCCAGGACGCGCCGACCTGGAGCGGCCCCGGAAACTGTCGTGGGCCCCGCTTAGGGTGAGCGGCACCACAAACCCACGGAAAGGTGCGCCATGGTGCCGCACAGCCCCAGGGCCGAAGCCCTGACCGACGAGGCCCCCGGCTCTTGGAAGGAGGTGAGCGCCCATCTGGCGACGGTGGACCGGACGTACTGGCTGACCGTTTCCGACGGGGGCGGGGTCCCGCACACGCGGCCTCTGCTGGCGGTGTGGACTGCCGGACGGCCGTACTTCGCCTGCGGGGACGGCAGCCGGAAGGCACGGCTGCTCGTCGGCTCCCCCGCGGTGAGCCTGGCGGTGACCACCGGCCGACTGGACGTGGTGGTGGAGGGGCGCGTCGAACGGGTGCGCGACGAGGAGCGGGTGAGGGCCGTCGCCGGCGTCTACCCCCTCGTCTACGGCTGGCCTCCCATCGCCGAAGGCGGCGTGCTAACGGGCCCGGACGGCGCCCCGACCGCCGGTCCCCCGCCCTATGCGGTGTACGGGATCGTCCCCGACACGGTCTTCGCCTTCCCCGCCGACGACGTCGGCCACGGCGCCACGCGGTGGCGGTTCGCTCCCGGAGCCGGGTGAGCGAGGGGGTTCCCGGGTAGGTCTCCGTAGAGCTGGCAGGCCCCGTGGACCCCCGACAACCGCATACCGCCCCACCCCCAGGAGGCAGAAGTGCGTACCAGCATCACGCTCTCGGTTCTTGTCGTCATCTGGCTGCTGATCGGAGCCGCCGCGGCCGTG
This sequence comes from Nocardiopsis oceani, assembly GCF_054777395.1. NCBI lineage: Bacteria > Bacillati > Actinomycetota > Actinomycetes > Streptosporangiales > Nocardiopsidaceae > Nocardiopsis > Nocardiopsis oceani. The sequence goes on along the minus strand of NZ_BAAHAR010000017.1, from coordinate 83,577 downwards.
CAGCGCGGTTACTTCAGTACCTCCGAGGCTTCCTGCTCCGATTTGGGCAGCACCGCGACGACCATTTTCGTCGGCCCCCTGAACTACATCGGCGTCAACCCGGCCATCGAGTGCCCGTCCGTGCCGGAGCCCTCCGAGTAGGGCTCTTCATGTAGGGATCTCGATCCCGACGCCCCGCGGGCGGCCTACCCGGCACACGGCACCCGCGACCCGGCCGCCTGCCCCGGGTTCACGGGGCCGCACTGTCACGGTTGCCTTCCCTGGAGGCACACGCCGCCCGCCCCAGCGGGAAGCCCGGGACGGACGGGCGGGGCGGGCGGGTGGTCGGCGGTCTCTTTGGCGCGCTACTTCTTGTCGGCCGTGTAGGAATGGGCACCCGCACCGGCGAGCGCACCGCCCTCCACGATCAGGTACTCGTCCCTGATCGGGCGCCCCTCCAGCCAGCACTCCAGAATCTCCCTGGTACCGGCGGCGTAGCGGGCCTGGGCCGACAGGGAGGATCCGGAGATGTGCGGAGTCATGCCGTGGTGGGGCATGGTGCGCCACGGGTGGTCGGAGGGTGCGGGCTGCGGATACCAGACGTCGCCCGCGTAACCGGCCAGGTCGCCGCTCTCGAGTGCGCGCACGATCGCGTCCCGGTCACAGATCCTGCCGCGTGCGGTGTTGATCAGGTAGGCCCCGCGCTTCATCGTGCTCAGGAGCGCGTCGTCGAACAGGTGCTCCGTCTCCGGGTGCAGCGGCGCGTTGACGGTCACCACGTCGAGGTCGGGAACCATCTCCTGAGGGCTGTCGTGGAAGGTCAGCCCCAGTTCCTGCTCCACTTCCTTCGGTAGCCGGTGCTTGTCGGTGTAGTGCAGGTGCACGTCGAAGGGTGCGAGCCTGCGCAGTACTCCGATTCCGATCCGGCCCGCGCCGACTGTGCCCACGTGCATACCTTCGAGGTCGTAGGAGCGCGACACGCAGTCGGCGATGTTCCAGCCCCCGTCCAGGACCCACTGGTGGGAGGGCAGGTAGTTGCGCACCAGGGACAGGATCATCATCACCACGTGCTCGGCGACGCTGATGCTGTTGGAGTAAGTGACCTCCGCGACCGTGGCACCGTGGTCGATGGCGGCCGACAGGTCGGTGTGGTCCGACCCGATCCCGGCGGTGACGACCAGTTTGAGGTTGGGAGCCGCCTCGAAGCGCTCCCTGGTCATGTAGGCGGGCCAGAAGGGCTGGGAGATGACGACGTCGGTGTCGGGCAGCTCGCGGTCGAGCACGGAGTCGGGTGATTCCTTCGAGGTGGTCACCACGAGGGTGTGCCCCTTGGACTCCAGGTAACGCCGTAGTCCGAGCTCACCGGAGACACTGCCGAGCAGCTCACCCGGGGTGAAGTCGATGTCGCGCGGGCTCGGGGCGGACTGGCCGTCCGGGTAGCGGTCGATCGTCGGGATGTCGTCGCGTGCGTAGGCGGGCGGAAATCCGTCGACGGGGTCGTCGTACAGGACACACACAATCTTCGCCATGGCGTCTCCGTTCCGAGCAGGCCGACTTCTCCGGCAGGGCTCAGCAGAGATGAGTGACTCGCTGCCAAAGAGAGCCGGCCGGTGTTTGATCCTGGTTGCCCCCTGCACGGGAACGAAAGAACCTAAACGGTGAATCGAATAGATTTTACCAACCCGGGATGCCAGCAGTACATAATAGGACATTTCCATCCGCACCGAGCACCCAAGGATCCTGATCTCTGCCCTGCTCAAGCCCGCTGTTTCGCATCCACCACCAAGGGGTAGCGGTACGGGAATAACAGTTCACACCAGGTAATATCCCGCACTTGCCGCCTCCTCGGAAAAGTGTTGGCACAGCCGATACCGAGCAGCCCTCCGAGAAATCGGGAGCACTGCATGATGACCATTCTCAACCGCGAGAAAACCGTTGCACCCGCGGATTACAACCGGTGGCTCATACCCCCGTCGGCCCTGGCGGTGCACTTGTCGATCGGGCAGGTGTACGCCTTCAGTGTCTTTCGCAACCCCTTGGTCGACAGGTTCGATACGTCACTGACAGCGGTCGGTGTCATCTTCAGTATCTCCATCGTGATGCTTGGGCTCTCAGCCGCGTTCGGCGGCAAATGGGTGGAGCGCAACGGCCCCCGGAAAGCGATGTTCGTCTCCGGGGTGTTCTGGTGCAGCGGGTTCGCGGTCGGCGCGCTCGGCGTCGCCACGGGGCAGCTGTGGGTGGTCTACTTCGGGTACGGGTTCTTGGGCGGGCTCGGCCTGGGAATCGGCTACATCTCCCCTGTCTCCACCCTCATCAAGTGGTTCCCCGACCGCCCCGGAATGGCTACGGGAATCGCCATCATGGGCTTCGGCGGCGGTGCGCTGATCGCCTCACCCCTGACCTCTGAACTACTCGACCGCTTCGCCGAGGCCCCCGAGGACGCGATCGCGCAGACCTTCCTGGTGTTGGGCGCGTTCTACTTCGTCTTGATGATGCTGGGGGCGTTCACGGTGCGGGTGCCCCCTGAGGGCTGGAGGCCCAAGAACTACACACCCGAAGAGGACAGCCAGGACACGGCCGGTGCAAAGAGCGTGCCGGTGGAGACCGCGGTCCGCAGGTGGCAGTTCTGGCTTCTGTGGGTCGTGCTCTTCTGCAATGTCACCGCCGGGATCGGGATCCTGGAGCAGGCCTCGCCCATGGTCCAGGAGTTCTTCGACGATGTGGGCCCCGCGGAGGCGGCCGGATTCGTCGGGTTCCTCTCCCTGTGCAACATGCTGGGGCGGATCGTGTGGTCCTCCGCATCCGACTCGATCGGCCGCAGGCGCACCTACATGGGCTACCTCGGGCTGGGCGGCCTGCTCTACCTGCTGATCGCCGTCGCCGGTACGAGTTCGATCGTCATGTTCGTCGCCGTGACCGGCATCATCCTGAGCTTCTACGGCGGCGGGTTCGCCACAGTACCGGCCTACCTGAAGGACCTGTTCGGCACCTACAACGTCGGGGCCATCCACGGCAGGCTCCTCACTGCGTGGTCGCTGGCCGGGGTCGCCGGTCCGCTGCTCATCAACGGCATCGCCGATTTCCAGATCGCGGCCGGACGCGAAGGCCCCGCACTCTACGAGCTCTCGCTCTACGTCATGGTCGCGGTGATGGCCGTCGGATTCCTCGCCAACATGATGGTGCGCCCGTTGCCAGCCGAAGACTTCCAGGAGGATCCTGCCCCAGAGGAGGCCAAGCAGTGAGAGGCCGGACCCGCCGACCGGGGCGGAGCCGCGCTGCGGCCCCGCGACAGGAGAACCCAGGGAGACCACCATGGCCAACAGCGTGACCACGAACCTCAACGTCATCGCCTCGATCCTGCTCTGGGTGCTCGTCGCCGCGGCCCTGCTCTACGGCGTCGTCCAGACAGCGATCGACGCCTCGGCACTGTTCACCGCCTGAGGGCACGGCACACACCAGCACCGCGGATCCCCCGTAGTCCGCCCCGGGGCCCTGGGGAGACGTTGGGGAATTCACCTGGGCGGGTCGGCCGTTGGGAGTGGAGGCGGCCGACCCGCCCTTTCAGGTGGAGTCGTTCGACGGCGACCGCGGGGCCGACCGTCTCAGGCCCTGGACCGCTCATCCGCCCGCACGACCGTATTGGTCAGTTCACCGAGCCCTTCCACGGCCACGGTGATCTTGGCCCCGGGCTCGACCGGAGCCACGCCCTCGGGGGTACCGGTCATGACCAGGTCACCTGGTTCCAGACGGGTGAAGCGGGTGATGTACTCGATGAGGTAAGGGATGTCGAAGATGAAATTCTTGGTACGGCCGAGCTGCCGCACCTCGCCGTCGACCCGGCAGCTCACCTCCACGTCGCGGGGATCGTAGTCCGTTTCGACCCAGGGACCGATCGGGCAGAACGTGTCGAACCCCTTGCCGCGCGTCCACTGGCCCCCGGGGTCCGACTTCTGGATGTCGCGTGCGGTCACGTCGCTGCCGCAGGTGTAACCGCCGATGACGGAGTAGGCCTCGGCGGCCGGTACCTGGAAGGCGGACCGGCCGATCACGAGGACCAGTTCCGCTTCGGGATCGACCCGGTTGGACTCCGCCGGGTAGGCGATCTCGGCGTTGGGGCCGATCACGGACGAGGGCGGTTTGAGGAACAGCAGCGGCGCCTCCGGCACATCGTTGCCGAACTCCTCGGCGTGCGCTTTGTAGTTTCGCCCGATGCAGACGATAGACGAGGGTTTGACCGGCGGTAGCAAGCTCACGTCACCGACACTTCCGACCGTGTGTGTCGGGGTCAGGTCCACGAACGGCTCGCCCGAGGCCGCCACGACGTTGTCGCCATCCAGAATGCCCCACTCAGCCGCATTTCCCGATCGGTATCTGATGATCTTCAACTTCTTCTCCTCAACTTCTTTTTGGGCGCGCCACACGCACCCGTCCGCATACTTCCGGCGATCGGACTTGACGCAATAAGGTTGATGTCTGACGTTCCCGATCGGGTTCAGGGCCCCCTATCCATCGTAGGAATCGTCCAGGAGTTTCTCGACCGATTGGCCGACTGAACGCTTGTGTGCCATAGCAAGATCAGCTGCTCGCGAGGCGTCCCTGGCCTTCAGGGCGTCCATGATCTCCTCGTGTTCGTCCTGGGACTGCGCGAGCCTCTCAGGGACCATCCGGAAAACCCGCTGGAACCCTGAGTGGCGCTGCCATATATCCATGGTCAATTGGTAGAGGAGTTCGTTCCCACTGGCCTCGACGATGGTCTCGTGGAATCGATGGTTGATCTCTGAGAACTTCGCGCCGTCCTGGTTCACGACTGCCGCGCGCATCTGGACCATGAGCTCCTCCAGGTCCTCCAGGCGTTCATCGGTGATGTTCTCGGCCGCCAGGCCGGTGGCGATACTCTCCAAATGCCCGCGGACGAAGTAGGTCTCCCGGATCTCCCTGTCGGTCAGTGTCGTCACACGCGCACCGCGGAAGGCCGCGATCTCGACCAGCCCGTCGCGTTCGAGCATGCGCAGGGCTTCACGTACGGGGATGTCACTGGTCTCGTAGTGGTTCGAGATCTCACGCAGGACCAGCCGTGCCCCCGGGGCGATATCGTTGCTGAGAATCCGCTCCCTCAGAGACCGGTAGATACTCTGTGACTTCAGTCCTGACATCCGTGCTTTCCCATCTCGTTCGCCAATGGTGGTTCCGCTGGTTCTAGTCGAGTACCTCGCGGAGCAGTCGCGCGAAGTTACCCCCGAGAATCGCGGCCACTTCGGGTATCCCGTACCCTCGCTCCAGCATCCGACTTGCCAGTGCGGGTAGTTCGTCGATCTCGTTGAACCCGTCGAGTTGTTCGCGTTTGCGCGGAAACCGCTGTTCCCTCGCTGGTCGAGGGCCGTCATTGGTGGGGAAGTCGGCCCCGAGGCCGACGTGCTCGACACCCATGACGTCCACCATGTGCGAGATATGGTCAACCAGCCGGTCGATGGTCGGATGTTCCGGGTCGACATAGGCCGGCAGGCAGTGGACCCCCACCACGCCCCCGCAGCCGGCGACGGCGCGCAACTGGGCATCGCTCAGGTTCCGGGGGTGGTCGTACACGGCTCTGGCATTGGCGTGCGTCACCGCGACCGGCGCCTCGGACAGCTCCACCGCGTGCCAGAAGCCCGGCTCCGCGATGTGGGCCAGGTCCACGAGCATCCGCAGCCGGTTCATCTCACGCACCACGTCGGCGCCGAAGCGGGTGAGTCCGCCCCCCGTCCGCCGTTCCAGGACCCCGTCGGCCAGGTCGTTGCGGACGTTCCAGGTCAGTTGGGCGGAGCGCACGCCCAGACGGTGCAGGGTCCGCAACGACGCGAGGTCGCCTTCCAGCGGGGCGCCCCCTTCGAGGTGGAGGACGAACCGCACGGTCCCGTCCGGCTGTTCCGGCAGTTCCGAGGCCGTGCGCAGGATCTCCGCCTCGACATCGGCGTCCTCCAGCGCCCGGGTCAGCGCATCGATGTTCTGCAACGTCGCGAACAAAGGGCGGTCGGTGCCGTTGGAATGGGCGATGGTGTCGCCACCGATGGCGTAGAAGGTCAGGTCGACTGCGGCTCCGCGGAGCCGGTTGTACAACCGCTCCTTCACGGGGTTGACCTCGCCCAAGTTGAGGTGGTGGATCTGTTCGTAGCAGTCACGGTGCCCTTCGACGACCACCGATTCCGCGACGATGTCGCGTGCTCGCCCGTCAACCGCGGGCACATTCTTCACCTGGGGCATCGCTGCGTCCTTCATGAGGTCACGCTCGAACTCTGTCTGGCCGCGCGCTGCGAGGGTACGGCGGCGCCCGACTTGAGTGAGCGGTAGAGGTTGGTCTGTTCGGGGCTCAGCACCACCCACACCTCGTCCCCGACCGTCAGGTCGGTGTAGCCAGAGACCTGGATCTGCAGCTCCTGCCCGGCTACGTCGACGGTCGCCAGGGTGATGCTTCCCAACAGGCTGGCGTGGGTCACCGCGGCGTGGAACGGGGTGGCGCCCTCCGGTGCCGGCGCGTGCGCGCCGGTGACGACGTGGAAGGACTCCGGCCGGATCGCCACGGTGACCAGCTCTCCCGCGTCGATGTCCGGGACCGCGCCCTCGTCGGGCACCCGGAACTCGCCCAGGGCCTCGGCCTCGACCGTCACGAAACCTTCGCCGACGCCGGTCACTTGAGCATCCACGAAGTTGGCCAGGCCCATGAAGTTGGCGACTGTCACACTGGCCGGCCGGTAGTAGATCTGCCACGGAGGAGCGAACTGCTCCACGTTTCCCAGCTCGAGCACGGCGATCCGGTCCGACATGCTCAAGGCCTCGCTCTGGTCGTGGGTGACGTAGACGAAGGTCACCCCGGTCTTGCGCTGGATCTCCTGGAGCTCGGTGCGCATGTGGTCGCGGAGTTTGGCGTCGAGGTTGGAGAGCGGCTCGTCGAGCAGGAGGATGTTGGGAGAGGTGACCAATGACCGCGCCAGAGCCACGCGCTGTTGCTGGCCACCGCTCAACTCGTTGGGAAAGCGTTCCTCCATCCCGGTGAGACCGACCGTCTCCAGTACATGGGACACCCGTTCGTTCCGCTCCTTCTTGGGGACGCCTTTCATCTTCAACCCGTAGCTGACGTTGTTGAAGACGCTCTTGTGCGGCCAGAGGGCGTAGTTCTGGAACACCATTCCCATGCCGCGGTCCTGAGGGCCCACGGCCCACCCCGGCCCGGAGAGTGTCTGACCGTCTACCGAGATCGTCCCCTCGTCGGGCTCCTGGAACCCGGCGATCATTCTGAGTGTCGTGGTCTTTCCGCAGCCGCTCGGTCCCAGCAGCGTGACGAATTCTCCGTCGCGCACGGACAGTGAGACCTCACGTACCGCGGTGTGGTCCGCGAAACGCTTTGTCACGCGGTCGAGCTCGATTCCTGCCATTAGTGGCTCACCTTTCCACGGACTTCCGGTCGGAGTCGCCGATTGGGATTCAGGTGACGGTTCACACGATCTTCCCCACCTTTCCGCCGGCGAGTCGGCGTGCGATCGCGAGCAGGCCAAGTGAGACCACGACCATCAGCATCGAAAGCGCGGCGACGTGTTCGAAATGGCCTTCTTCGGCCCGTTGGTAGATAGCCACCGCCACGGTCTCCGTTCCCGCGCTGAACAGCAGAATCGTGGCGCTGAGTTCTTGGACGGACTGGATGAACACCAGTGACCACCCGGCCAGGAGGCCTCCCTTCATCAGCGGAACGGTGATGTCGGCCAGACTTCGGGCCTTTGAAGCCCCGCTGATCCAGGCCGCCTCTTCCAGTGCTGGGTCCTGCTGCTGGATGGCGCTGTCGGCCGAACGCACCGCGAGGGGGATAAAGCGGGTGAGGTAGGCGATCAACAGGATGAGCATCGTCCCGTACACGGGGAACGGGAGGGTGATCCACGCCATAACGAGGCCGACGGCGAGCACGATCCCGGGCAGCCCGAGGGGGATCATCCCGAGGTAGTCCAAGGACGCGGCGCCTGGGGGACGCGCGCGCCGGGTGATGTAGGCGATCACCGCCCCGAGGAAACAGCAGATGGTGGCCGCGACCAGTCCCAGGACGATGCTGTTCGTGAAGGCGCGTTGGGTCAGCCCGAGGTCGAAGAGCACATAGCTGTAGTTCGAGAGCGTCAGGTTGTCCAACCCGAACCCGTGCGCCCAAGCTCGACTCACTGAAACCCACGCGAGCACGCCCATGGGCAGGTACACGGCGAAGAAGAGGAGGCTGTGGCAGGCAAGGAACGAGGGCCATTTCCACTTGCCCAGATCCACCAGCTCAGGCCGGGAGCCCTTTCCGCCGACCGTGACGTAGGACTTGCGGTTGACCAGCCACCGCTGGAGCGCCAACGCGAGGACCGTGAGCAGCACAAGGGCCATGGCCAGCGCTGAAGCGCCCCCGTAGTCCGGCGGGAAACTGAACATCGAGTAGATACGGGTGGGCAGGGTGTAGACCTGCACCGGTAGGCCCAACAAGGCGTGCGAGCCGAACAGCGAGATGCTGTGGATGAAGACCAGCAGCGTCGACCCGAGCAGCGCCGGCGTCACCAGGGGCCAGGTGACGGTGGCCAGGATGCGCCACCGTTTGGCGCCGAGTATGCGCGCCGACTGCTCGAGGCTGCTGTCGACGGAATCGAGCGCCGTGGCCGTCAGATAGACCACGTAGGGGAACACGTTGAACGTCGTCACCAGGGTGATGCCGCCCAGGCTGAAGATGTTGAACGGGCCCGACTCCATCCCCGTCACGGCCACTACCAGCTGGTTGAGCCACCCCGCGCGGGGTCCGGCCAGCATCGTGTAGGCGATGGCCCCGATGTAGGCGGGGGTCATGTAGGCGACCGCCACCATCACCAGCAGCAGGGCCCGGCCGGGCAGGTTGGTGCGGCTGATGAACCACGCCAGCGGTACACCCATGACGAGGCTGAGCACGCAGGCGCCGAACCCGATCAGCAGGGTGTTGATGAGCGCCTGGTACAGCCCGGGTTCCTGGAGGACCCGCAGATAGTTGGCGAGCGTGAGCTGGTCGTCGTCGGAGAGGAAACTGCCCAGCAACAACCATCCGAGCGGCAGCACCACCAGGATCACCAGGACCCCGCTGGCAAACAACATGAGGACGCTGGAGAAGCTCGGGCCGCGCTTGGGCGGTTTTGGGGGAGTAACGTCGGCGGGGTCGTCGGGCGGTCCAGTGGTTAGTCGTGTGTCGACAGACATACGCCTCCTCTACGTACCGATGGTCCGTCGGGGGCGCTTACTAGCTTTCCGCGTCCTCGGAGTCGTCTTCGGTCTCCGCGTCGATGATCTGGTTCCACTGGTCGCGGACGTCCTCCACCTCGGCGGACAGCCAGTCGTAGTCGATCTCCAGTTCGTTGATGTCGTCGCGGTCGGGCTGGCCCTCCGGGGCCGGCATGTCCTCCCTCGCCGCGTAGTTGCCTTCGTCGATCATCAGTTCCTGCACGTCGTCGGTGAGCAGGTAGTCGGCCAGCAGCTTGCCCGCGTTGGGGTTGGGCGCCTCGGCCACCACGGCACTCGGCGCCGCGACCATGTAGACGCCGTCCTCGGGGAAGACCCACTCGACCGGTTCGCCTGCGTCCTTGGCGTCACTGACATAGGTGCTGTTCAGGAAAGCCGCGACATCGACCTCGCCCACGGTGAGCGACTCCATGAGCTGGTTGTTGCCCCGGGCGATGAACGGGCTGAGGTCGGCGAAGTCCTCGTACCACTCCCAGCCCATGTCCTGGGAGATCCCCGCGGCCACGGTCATGACCCCGGAACTGAAGTTGGGGTTGACGTGGCCGGTGATACCGCTGAAGCGGTCGTCGAGCAGGTCGTCCCAGCCCTCGGGTGGATCGTCCACACGGTCGGTGCGGTAGGCCATCACCATCGCGTTGACGCGGGTGGCCGTCCAGTGCCCTTCCGGGTCGCGTGCTGACTCGGGTAGGTCGTCGAAGTGACGCGGCTCGAACCGCAGGAGGTCGCCCTCATCGCGGAGGGTCGTGAACGCGGCGGGGTCGGAGACCGTGAGGACGTCGTTCTGTATCTGTCCGGCATCGGCTTCCAGGAGGTACCGCTGCAGCATGTCCTCGCCACCCGACCTCTGGACCATGACCGGGATGCCGTACTCCTCCTCGAACATCGACCCGATCTGCTCGGCGCGCTCACTCGGCACCGATGTGTACCAGGTGACCTCGCCTTCCGACTCGGCGGCTTCCACCAACTCCTGGAGATCCTGGTCGTCGTCCACTGTTTCGGGACCTACGTTCGTGTCACCACCGTCCTGGCCTCCGCAAGCGGAGAGAAGGAGGACGACGGCTGCTATCGGAGCGATGGGGATTCGCGGTCTCATGACTTGACCTCCGGGGGTTCGGATCTCTGGCAGCGCTGGACTTCAGAGCTCCCCTGGGGAGACCACGCCTGCCTCAAGTGTGTCCAACACAACCTGTGATTCAGCTCACGGGGAGAATATGTGATATGAAATTGGCCGTCAATACTCCCGCAACTTCTCTCCGGACAACCCCAGCACCTTGACCTTGACTTAAGTTGAGGTATTAGCGTTCGTCGGCATGAGGTTCGGGCTGTGGGCACCTCCCGCAGCGTGGACTTCAAGAAGCATCGAGATGTGTGCGTACCGACGGGAGAGAAGCATGACCAACACAAAGCCCGGCCCCACCCCGGTCACCGTGCTCGGTCTGGGTGACATGGGATCCGCGATCGCCCGTGCCCTGGTGGACCGGGGCCATCCCACGACGGTGTGGAACCGCACCGCAAGCCGGAGCGCGCCCTTGGTGGAGGCCGGGGCCTCGGAGGCGGACTCGGCCGCGGACGCGGTGCGGGCCAGTCCGCTGGTGGTGCTGTGCGTCCTCGACTACCAAGCGGTGGAGGAAGTGCTGGCCGCGGTCGGCGGCGCCGCCTCTGGACGGGCCCTGGTGAACGTCACCAGCGGCTCTCCCGAGCAGGCACGCGCGGTCCAGCGCTGGGCGGAAGAGCACGGCGCCGAGTACCTGGACGGCGGCGTGATGGGAGACCCGCCGGATATCGGCACGGGCGAAGCGCTGTTCCCCTTCAGCGGCTCCCGTGCGGCCTTCGAGGCCCACGAGGAGACTCTGCGCGGACTCGGCGCCCCCACGTACTACGGCTCCGACGCCGGGCTGGCGTCCGTGGAGTTCATGGCGCAGGTGTCCATCGCGTACGAACTCCTCATCGGCTTCCTGCACACTCTCCGCCTGGTGCGGAAGGAAGGGGTGGACCCGGCGGAGTTCGCCGCCCGCGCCGCCGAAACCGTCGCCATGTACCCGCCCGTGCTGAAGGCGATCGGCGAGGCCGTCCGGGACGGGGAGTACCCGCCGGACCTGGGACCCCTGTCGGTACAGGCCGCGCTGATGGGCGACCTCATCGACCACCGAAACGCCCTCGGCGTGGACACGGCGCGGATGCGCGAGGTACGGGAGCTCATGGACCAGCGCGTCGCCGACGGCCACGGCGACCAGGGTTTCTCCAGTCTGATCGAACTCCTGGACAAGAAGGAGTGACACCAGTCCGGAGCAGGCTGTGTGCGCTGAAGGCGGTCAGCAGTCCTCGGGGCGTTCGGGCCAGTCGGGGAGGACGTCTTGGTACTCGTCGATCCGGCCGGGGAACCGGGGCGGACGCTTCTCCAAGAAGGACACCACTCCCTCGGCGGCCTCGGCGCCGCCGCCGAGGCGGTGGATCACCCGGGAGTCCATCCGGTGCGCGTCCCAAGGGCCGTCCGCGCCCAGCATCGACCACAGCATCCGGCGGGAGAGCGCCACCGACACCGCCGAGGTGTTCTCGACGATCTCGCGAGCGATCCCGCGGGCCGCGGCGAGAAGCCCGTCGGCGGGTTCGATCCGGGAGACCAGCCCTCCGGCCAGGGCCTCCTCCGCGTCGAAGACCCGCCCGGTGGCCACCCACTCCATCGCCTGCGAGATCCCGACGACCCGGGGCAGGAACCAGCTGGAGGCGGCCTCGGGGGCCAGGCCCCGGCGGGTGAACACGAACCCGAACCGGGCTCCGTCCGCCGCGATCCGGATGTCGGCGGGCAGGATCATCGTGGCGCCCACCCCAGCGGCGGCGCCGTTGACCGCCACGATCACCGGTTTGAGCGAGGCCGCCACGCGTAGCGCGAGCACCCCGCCGCCGTCGCGGGGCACCCCGTCCACGGTCTCGGCGTCCACCGCCGAACCCGGGTGCTCCTCGTCGGCCGTGTCGAAGGTGCTGGCGCCCCGGCCGAGGTCGGCGCCGGCGCAGAACCCGCGCCCGGAACCGGTCAGCACGACCACCCGGACGGCGTCGTCGGTGTCGGTGGCGTCGAAGGCCGCGATGAGTTCGGCCGCCATCGTGGCGGTGAGCGCGTTCAGTTTCTCGGGCCGGTTCAGGGTGACGGTGGCGATGCCGTCGGCCACCTCGTAGCGGATCTCTCGATAGCTCATCCGGCCGCCCCCGCGGCCTCGGTGCTCTGGGGATCGGTGGGCGGGGGCAGGAGCCGGTCCGCGAGGACGCGGGCGGCGTCGGCGGGGTCCCCGAGGAGTAGTTCCAGGGTCTTGGCCCTCTTGTAGTAGAGGTGGGCGTCGTGCTCCCAGGTGAAACCGACGCCGCCCAGCACCTCGATGGTGCGGGCGGCGGTGCGGAACGCGGCGCTGGGCACCGAGAACCGGGCGTGGGCGGCGGCCACGGGGAGTTCGTCGGGTGCGTGGTCGGCGGCCCACGCGGCGTACCGGACCGTGGACTCGGACAGTTCCATATCCACGCGGGAGTCGACGCACAGGTGCTTGACCGCTTGGTAGGAGCCGATGTAGCGGCCGAACTGCACCCGGACCTTGGCGTACTCGACCGCGGTCTCCAACGCGCGGGCCAGCACACCCAGGGCTTCGGCGGCTACCGCCACAGAGGCCAGGTCCCGGACCCGGGACAGGACGGCGCGGGCGTCGGGGGTGGTCAGGCGCCGTGCCGGTGCGGCGTCGAACCCGATCCGGGCGAAGGCGCGGGTGGGATCCAGGGGTTCGAGTCCGGTGCGGGTCAGCCCCTCGGCTCCCGAGTCCACCAGGAAGACACCCGGGCCGTCGGGGGTGTGGGCGAAGACCAGGAGGACGTCGGCCCCGGCACCGTCCAGGACGGTCTCCTTGCGTCCGGTGAGCGTCCACCCCGACCCGTCCGCGGCGGAGTCGGCGGTGGGTACGGCGCGGGTGCGGAGCCCTTCGGTGTCCCACCGGCCGTCCTCGGTGACGGCGACGGCGGCGCGCAGCGTTCCGGAGGCGATGCCGGGCAGGAGGTCGGCTCGGGCCCGCTCGTCCGCCAGGCCAGTGAGGGTGTCGACCGCCAGCACCGCGGAGGACAGGTAGGGGACGGGGGCCAGGGACCGGCCGAGCTCCTCCAGGACCACGGCGCGTTCCACGTGTCCGGCACCTGATCCCCCGTAGTCCTCGGGCACGGTCAGCCCCACCAGGTCGAGCCCTTCGGCCGTGCGGCGCCACAGCTCGGCCACGGGTCCGTGGTCTCCGTCCGCCACCGCGTGGAGCGCGTCGGCGGGCGCCGCCTCCCGGAGGAAGGCTCGCACAGCGGCGCGGAGGTCTTCCTGTTCCTGTTCGAGGACCAACTGCATGGGGGCTCCCGGTGTCTGGGCTGGTCGGGGCGGAAGGCCGTCCGGATTACTCGGTTTCGGTCTGGGTGCCGACCCGAAGTGCGCGGAAGGGCACGTCCCGGTCGACGGAGGGCTCCTTGGGCAGCCCGAGGACGCGCTCACCGATGATGTTGCGCTGGATTTCGTTGGTGCCCCCGGCGATCGAGCCGGAGGGGGCGGCGTTGACCGCGAGTGCACGTTCGGCCGCGCCCTCGTCGTCACCGTTCCACGCGAGCGCGGCGGGGCCCGCCACGTCACCGGCGGTCTCGACCGCCAGGGCGTCGTTGAGCGCCCCGACCAGTTTGGCCACCGAACCGCGTGCGCCGGGCGGCCGTCCCGCGTCGGCCTCCTGGCGCAGCCGCTGGGTGAACAGGTTCAGCCCGCGCTGCTGCGCGTACAGGCGGGCCAGGCGTTCGCGCACCGCCGGGTTCCGGTCGACGCCGCGTTCGCGGGCGAGTTCGGCGAGCGCAGGAAAGGCGAGCGCGTCGGCGCGGCGGGTGGCCATGCCGCCGATGAAGACCCGTTCGTGGCCGAGCATCGTCACGGCGGCGGTCCACCCCTGGTCCACCTCACCGATGACGCTGTCGCTCGGCAGGCGCACCGAGTCGAAGAAGACCTCGTTGAACACGGACCGCCCGGTCATGTCGCGCAGCGGGCGCACGGTCACCCCCGGGGCGCGCATGTCCACGACGAACATGGTGAGCCCCCGGTGTTTGGGCACGTCGGGGTCGGTGCGGACCAGGACCGCGCCGAAGTCGGCGATCTGGGCTCCGGTGGTCCACACCTTCTGGCCGTCCAGGATCCAGCCGTCCGAGTTCCGGACCGCCCGGCTCTGGAGGCTGGCCACGTCCGAGCCCGCTCCGGGTTCGGAGAAGAGCTGGCACCAGATCTCCTCGCCGCGGAGCAGAGGGCGCAGGTAGCGGTGTTTCTGCTCTTCGGTACCCAGGTCCGCGAGGGTCGGTCCGCACATGCCCAGGCCCACGATGAACGGGACGACCGGCGGGGAGAAATCTCGGAGTGCGTCGTTGAAGACCTGTTGGTAGGCCTGGCCCAGCCCCTGCCCGCCGTACTCGGTGGGCCAGGTGATCCCCGCGAAACCGGCGTCGTGAAGGGCCGCTTGGAAGTCGCGGGAGAGCGCGAGCTCCTCCTCGGGGGTCCGGGGAACGGCGGGGGCCGCGTCCTCCGGGAGGTTCTCGGCGAGCCACTCCCGGGCCCGGGCCTGGAAGGCCTCCGGTGTCTGCGCTGCCGCTGGTCCGCCGCCCATCGCGTCCGCCCTGTCGTCGTCGCGGGTTCGTACCGTCGTCAACCGGAGTCGACGCCTGGGCCAGAAGCTATCTAACGATCGATAGGTTATCAAGGCTCCTTCGCCCACTTTCCCTGCCGCGAACACGGCCATTGCGCGCTCCCCCTTAAACGATCGCTATACGGCTCCGACCCCTTCGGTGCTAACCTGGCAGGATGCACACCCCCGCTCACCCTGCGGAAAGGCTGGCGACATGGTGACGAGGCGGCGCGAGCCCTCGGACCACCCCTCGACGGAGGGGCAGGACCGCCCGAGCTCCCTCCCCCAGGCCATTCTGAACAGCTCCCGAGCGGCTTTCGAGGAGAACGGCTACCACGGCACCTCCGTGCGCGACATCGCCCGGCGGGTGGGTGTGACAGTGCCGACGCTCTACTACCACTTCGAGAACAAGCAGGCGATCCTGGTCGAGCTGCTCACCTCGCTGATGGAGGTCATCCTGGCGCGCTGCAGGGTCGCGTTGGCCGAGGCGGGCCGGGACCCGGTCGACCGGTTCGCGGCGCTGGTCCGGTGCCTGGTCCTGTCCCTGGCCGAACCGGGGCGCCCGGGCACGCTCGACGCGGAGATGCGGGGCCTGGAGCCAGAGAACCGCGCCAAGTACGTCGCCCTGCGCGACCAGCTGGAGGAGGAGCTCAACCGGGTCATCGACGAGGGGGTGGCCCGAGGGGTGTTCACCACGCCCTACACGCGTGAGGCGGGCCGGGCCGTACTGGCCATGTGCCAAGCACTGCCGCGCTGGTTCGACCCGGAGGGCGAGCTGGACTCGTCAGAGGTGGCCCGACGGTACGTGGCGCTGGCCCTGGGCATGGTGGGCCACCGCCCCACGGGCCGCGGCCGCAGGAAGGCCCGGCAGCTGGTCGAGAGCGGCCCCGCGGACTGAGCACCTCCCGCACCTGGCCGCCTATCGATCGCTCGTTGTGCCCGCCCCCGGTCGGCCCGCAGCGCGATCCCGTCGTTCCTTCCAGCCACGCCACGACCACGCCCGGCCCATGTCAGCGCCTCTTGACGCCCTGTGGCGCGCGTCATACAGTCCGTGCCTAGCGATCGATAGATACACAGACTCCTGTCCGTATCAGCATCGGGTCGGCTGCGGACCCGAAGGCACCCGCGAGGAGCCCACGTGCACCCAAGCGCCCATGCCGAACACTCCCCCGACAAGCCCGCAGCCGTCCAGGCTGAGACCGGAGAGGTCCTCACCTACGGCGCTCTGGCCGAGAACTCCCTGCGCCTGGCGCGCTACCTGTACGACCGGGGCCTGCGCCCCGACGACCACATCGCCCTGCTGACGGACAACACCCTGCGCGCCTTCGAGGTCCACTGGGCCGCCCTCAGCTCGGGCCTGCACATCACCGCCGTCAACCGGCACCTGACCCCGGCCGAGGTCAGCTACATCGTCAACGACTGCGGCGCCAAGGCCCTCATCGTCTCTGCTCGGCTGGACGACCTGGTCCGGCGGCTCGACGTCCCCGCGGTCGGCATCCGCCTCGTCTACGGAGCCGCACCCGAGGACGCCGTACCCGAGGGGTACACCCCCTACGACAAGGCCCTGTCCGAGGCCTCCACCGAACCCCTGCCCGACCTGCCCCGCGGCACCGACATGCTGTACTCCTCCGGGACCACCGGCCTCCCCAAGGGGATCCGCAAACCGCTCCCCGGCGGACCGGTCGACGAACTCCCCGTGACCGCGGAGAGCATCACCGCCCTCATGGGTTTCGACCACGACACCGTCTACCTGTCCCCCGCGCCGATCTACCACGCGGCGCCGCTGCGCTTCAGCGAGGCGGTCCATTCCTTGGGCGGCACCGTCGTGCTGATGGAGCGCTTCGACGCCGAGGGGGCGTTGGCCGCGATCGAGGGCCACCGTGTCACCCACAGCCAGTGGGTGCCCACCATGTTCGTGCGGATGCTCAAGCTCGACCGACGCGTACGCGAGTCCTACGACCTGTCCAGCCAGCGGGTCGCCATCCACGCCGCCGCGCCCTGCCCAGTCGACGTCAAGCGGGCGATGATCGACTGGTGGGGGCCGATCGTCAACGAGTACTACTCCTCGACCGAGGGCAACGGGCTGACCTTCATCGCCTCCGAGGAGTGGCTGGAGCGGCCGGGTTCGGTGGGGCGGAGCCTGCTCGGCGACGTGCACGTGTGCGACGAGCTGGGTGCCGAGCTGCCCGTCGGCGAGGTCGGCGTCGTCTACTTCGCCCGGGACGAACCCGCGTTCAGTTACCACAACGCGCCCGAGAAGACCGCGCGGGCCCAGCACCCCGACCATCCGGACTGGACCACCACCGGCGACATGGGCTACCTGGACGGGGACGGCTACCTGTTCCTCACCGACCGCACGGACTTCATGATCATCTCCGGCGGGGTGAACATCTACCCCCAGGAGATTGAAGGATCTCTGGCGCTGCACCCCCGGGTACTGGACGTGGCGGTGATCGGCGTGCCCGACCCGGAGATGGGCGAGTCGGTCAAGGCGGTCGTCCAGACGCCGCCCGGTGTGGCGGGCGACCCAGAACTCGCCGCCGAGCTCAGCTCCCACCTGCGCGAACGCATCGCCGGCTACAAAGTGCCCCGCTCCTTCGACTTCGTCGACGAACTTCCCCGCACCCCCAGCGGCAAGCTTCTCAAACACCAGCTCCGCAAGAGGTACACCGCACCCGAGGCTCGCTCCGGTCGCGCAGCTCGGTGACCGTGTGCTCGGCGAAGACGTCCCGGTCGACGCGCTGAGACCACTTCCTCCCGTCCGACATGACGGCGCCACTCGCCCGATTCGACGCATTCGCCGCGATACAAATTCACCCGGACTGAAAACCGGGATCACTATGCCCGCGCTTGACCCCATCGTTTCCCTGAATTTCCCCGATAGCACCAGACCGACTCAGGGTTGGCTGGCACTGACCCCGCCAGCATAGGATCAGCACCGCTGTTTACCAGCGAACATGCGATCGATCATCGACACACCGGCGCAGCGAATAATGGTCGTGTCCGACCGAAAGAAGCAGCGTTGGTGGTCAGAGGACAATGGCGGGGAAACTGTTAATCTGAGCCCGCCGATCCGTCGGTTGCTGCGGTCGGTGCCGAACAGGAGATCCGAAAACGGGCGGAGGAACGCGCATGGCCCGCGAAGCCACACCACAGGAGATTCCGGTACGGCCCGCAAAGGCGGCGCTCTTCCTGGTCGTGACGGTGCGCCCTGGAGCGGAGGCCGCGATCCTGGACCTCCTGGCCGACATCGCCGGACTCAAGCGCGCCGTGGGGTTCCGCCTCCCGGATGCCCTGCTGAACTGCGCCGTCGGCATCGGCTCCCAGCTGTGGGACCGGCTCTACGACGGGCCGCGCCCGGCCGGGCTCCACCCGTTCCGGGAGCTGGTAGGCGGCGAGCACACAGCGGTGGCCACCCCGGGCGACCTGCTGTTCCACGTGAGAGCAGAGCGGACGGACCTGTGCTTCGAGCTGGCCCGCCAGATCACTCACCGGTTGGAAGGGCGCGCCGACGTCGTCGACGAGGTCCACGGGTTCCGGTACTTCGACGAACGGGACCTGCTGGGGTTCGTCGACGGCACTGAAAACCCCGAGGGCGCGAAAGCGGTGGCGGCCACACGCGTCGCCGAGGAGGATCCGGCCTTCGCGGGCGGCAGTTACGTCATCGTGCAGAAGTACCTGCACGACCTGAAGGCCTGGGACGCGCTGCCGGTCGAGGAGCAGGAGAAGGTGATCGGCCGCCACAAACTCAGCGACATCGAGCTGCCGGACGAGGACAAGCCCTCGAACTCCCACGTCACGGCGAACACGGTCACCGACGCCGACGGCAACGAGCTCAAGATCGTGCGGGAGAACATGCCGTTCGGCTCGGTGGGCGCCAAGGAGTTCGGCACGTACTTCATCGGTTACGCCGCGGACCCCGAGGTGATCGAGCGGATGCTGCGGAACATGTTCCTCGGCGACCCGCCCGGCAACCACGACCGGATCCTGGATTTCTCGACGGCGGTCACCGGCGGCCTGTTCCACGTACCCACCGCGGACTTCCTCGAAGACCCGTCCGCTGCCCGCACCACGAACGGGAACGGCGGGGCCGGTGGGAACGGCGGGACCGGCAGGTGAGGGGGATGGTCCGCGGGGTTCCGGCCAACGCGACCGTCCGGCTCTGGCTGGCGATCGCCCTCGGCGTACTGGTTGGGCTGGGCCTCGGCTGGTTGTGGAACGCCGCCCTGGGCGTGCTGGCGGGGATCACCGCGGCCGCCCTGTGCTTCGTCCTCATCGGAGTGATCGCGCTCTGGCCGATGAGCCCCGAGGACACGCGGCGCAACGCCCGCCGTGAGGACTACCGGCCGGTGGTCGAGGAGCTGTCCGTGGTGGCGGCGACCCTGGGCAGCCTGGTCGGCATCGTGCTTCTGCTCATGCTGAGCCACTCCGGGGACCACCAGCACCCCGCGGCGGTGTTCGGACTGGCCGGGGTCTTCATAAACTGGGCGGTGCTGCACATGATGTACACGGCCCGCTACGCCCACCTGTACTTCGGCGAACCCGCGGGCGGGATCGACTTCAACACCCAGCTGCCGCCGTCCTACCAGGACTTCTTCAGCTTCAACATCGGCATGACGTACGCGGTGTCCGACACCAATGTCTCCCACGCGCGGATCCGAGCGGTCGTGCTACGCCACTCGCTGCTGTCCTTCGTCTTCGGGACGGTCATCCTCGCCGCCACCATCAACCTCGTCGCCGGGATCGTCACCTCCTGAGTCCCCACCCCGGGCGTGGGCGGGAATGTGACGCCCAGTAGTCTTCCGTCGCACAATTGACGGAAACGGGGCACTCGATGGACAGGCCGGACTGCGACGGTACGGCGGCGAATGGTGACGGCACGGATGCGGACGGCACCGAGCGGGACGGGAACGGGCCACAGGAGAACGGACGGGACGAGAGCCGGTCCGAGTCGCTGCCGGCGGAAACCCCGGAGGGCTCAGAAACGGAGACCCCTTCGGAGCAGGCCCCGGGCGACCTGGTCCTGCGGTTCGAGCGGCGTCCCCTGCTCGTCCGAGTGTTGGCGACCTACGCCCGGCGGCTGTGGGCCCTTCTGGTGGTGGCAGCGCTGCCCGCGGCCCCGGTGGTGCTGCTGAGCCAGGTGCTGCTGGTGGCGCCCGCCCGCGACGGGGTCTACCTCAACGGGATCCTGGAGTCGGCCACCGAGCCGCTGACCGCGCCGACGCTGATCACCGCCGGGATCCTCTTGGTACTCGGCTTGGGCGTCGCGCCGATCACTCTCGGCGGAGCCACCCTGCTGGGCGCCGCCGCGCTGCTGGGCCGCCGGATCTCACCTCGCCAGGCCTGGCGAGAGGCGCTACGCCGGTACTTCACGGTGCTGACCTGGCTCCTGCTTCTGATCACGCTGCTGGTGGGCTACCTGGCACTGTTCCTGTGGGCGCTGTTCTCGGAGTGGCCACCGGTGTTTACCGGCATCGTCCTGCTCCTGATCCTGGCGGTGCCGCTGGTGCCGTTGACGGTGTCCCTCCCGCTGGCCCTGTTGGAGGGGCACGGCCCGTTCCGCGCCTTCGTGGAGGCCTGGCGGCTGGCGCGTCAGCGGTTCGGAACCCACCTGCTCCTGGTCGGCCTCTCCTACGGTGTGTCGGCGCTGGCCGGGACGGGCCTCGAGCGGGCCCTGATCAGCTGGACCGACCTGGCCGAGGGCGCACCCGCGCTCTCAGCCATCACCTTGGCGGCCGGAGTGCTGGTGGCTCCGTTGTCACTGCTGCTGGCGTGCGCGCCCGTGGTCTACTCGGGTGTGGGCAACCCGTTCGTCGAACCCGTGGCCTCGCGCTACGACGAGCGGGGCAAGCTGGTCCCGGTATCGCAGGAGGAGGCCGGTTTCCCGGATCGCGGCCCCGCGCGCGACCTGGACCTGGTGCGGGTCGGTGCGCAGCTGCCCGAGCCGCCGACCTCCCCGTCCGGCCGCGACTCCGACTCGGTGTTCGGCGGTCCCCGAGTGCTGGTGGTCCCCGCCCTGGTCCTGGCCGTGTTCGGCCCCCCGCTGCTGGGTCCGGGCCTGCTGGCCGCCAACCCGTTCGGCCTGCCCGAGATGGCCGCTCACCCGGTGCGCAGCCTCAGCGGGGACGAGCTCTCGGTGGACATCGACCCCGCGGACGAGGCGGTGGTCGGTATCGCGTCGACCAGCGTGGACGTGGAGTTGTGCGATCCCGAGTGCCGTAACGTCCACGAAGGCGATCACACCTGGAAGGGCAGCGGCGTGTGGACCGGAGACGGCGGCGTGATGTGGACCGTGTGGCGGGAACTCGAGCACGTGGACGGCCCCGAGGAGGAGCGGTACGACCCCCATCCGGAATCCGGTCTCTACCTGCGCTCCTGTGCGGACGCCAAGGACTGCGCGGAACCCGATGAGGAGGTTCAGGTCCGCCAGTACATGGACAGCCAGCACGATTCCTCGTCGGCGGTCACACCTCTCGCCGACGGCCGACTGCTGATCGCCACCTACGTGCGCCGCTACGATCCGCCCGAACTCGAGAGCACCCTGGAGGAGGATCGCGGCGGGCTGCGGCTGCACGTGTGCGAGGACGCGTCCTGCTCCGAGCAGGAGGTGGTCCTGTTCCCACCGGAGATGACCGCAGGCGGGTTCCTCACCGACGGCGACTTCCTGACCCCCGCCGCCTCCCCCGGTGGTGGGTACGCTGTCGCCGTGACGGACACGGTCCGAGGGACCCTGTCCGTAGTGGCCTGCGAAGAGGAAGCGTGCACCGACCCCGAGGTCGCCGAGATCCGTGCGTCCCAGTTCCGCTCCGAGCACGAAAGCCGATTGCGGGGCCGCTTCGGGGCACGCATCGAATACCGGGAAGACGGCACCCCGGCCATCGCCTACCGGAACCCGCAGGGCGGGCGGGCCCACCTGGTGGACTGCCACGACGCGCTGTGCACGGAGTTCACCGATACCGCTGTCACCGGCCCCGGCTGGGCCCGACCAGCGCCGGGACTGGCGATCGACTCCCAGGACCGCGCCCACCTGCTCACCCCGGACTTCACCGAGGAACGGCTGGCTCTGCTCACCTGCCTGGACCGCGAGTGTTCGGAGACGGAAAGTACCGCGCTGGTCGAACTCACCGGCTCGGAGCCGTCTCAGACCGCCCTGGTCCTGGACGACCAGGACCGCCCGCACATGGTCTGGGGTCATGGGGAGGCACGTACACGCTTCATGGGCGGCACCGACTTCGAGTCAGAGGCGGAGTACCTGCGCTGCGACGAACCCCTCTGCGGCGCTCCGGTCACTTAGCGGGCTGGGGGTCCTTAGCGGGTTGGGAGTCCTTAGCGGGTTGGGGTTCTCGTCTGTCGCGCTTGTCTGCTGAGATCTCAGGTTCCCTCGCTTGTCTGCCTCGCCTATCCGCCTCGCTTGTCTGTGTGTCGGTCGGCTGTGCAGGTCGGCTGTGCAGGTCGGCTGTGTAAGTCGGCTCGGAGTTGGGTGAGAGTTTCCTGTTAGGTGCGGGTTTCCCCGTTTCCTGCCGCCCGATGGTGGCCGTCTCCGCTGCGCGCCTCAAGGTCGTCGCCATCGAGCGCTTCGCGCGTCAACGGCGCTCCACCTTGACCCGCTTCGCTACGACGGCGGGTTGGCGGCTGTCAGGAACGGGGGACGTGTGGTCGGGGAGGCGAACACCCCGGCCTTCGGCCGAACCCCAACGGCACAAGCACGGCCTGGCGGCCGTCAATGGCCACTTCGCCGGAGCGTTGACGCTTGACGGTGTCGCGGCCGGTCAATCTCTGCTGCGAACCCCTCGGCCTGGGGGCCGATGCCTGCCCCTGCGCCGGAGCGTTGACGGTTGGGGGTGTCGCGGCTGGTCATGGTGTGCGGCGAACCTCGGTCGGCGGGTGGGGGCCGGTGTCTGAGGGCCGGTCGGCACCTGGGCGTGGGTGAACCCCCCTGTTGGAGGCAAGAACAGGGGTGAGCGTGCTTCTAGGGCCAGGTCTCACCCCCCGGCCCCCGGGGTGGCGAGGGCTCGGGGCCGGGACCGGCTCCCCGAGGGCGGGGTGGGGTCTGGCCATGCGGGGGTAGAGACCCGGCGCAGGCGGGTGGGAGCTCTTGATGGGGGTGGCCGGTTACGGGTGCGGTGCTGGGGCTGGATCCCCATCCGCACCCGGGTCCCCACCCTGGTTTCCGGTGCGGCCTCGGGTGCGCCCGGACCACATCCGGCGGTCCTGGCGTACCGACCACCGGTGCTTGATCTGGTTGTGGGTCGCGCACAGCGGCTGGATGTTGGCGGCGCTGGTGGTGCCGCCCTGCCAGAACTCCACGATGTGATCAGCCTGGGTCCAGGGCAACGGTACGTCGCACCCGTACTGCCAGGCGCAGCTGGTGTGGCCGTGGAAGGCGGCCGCCCGGATCTTGGGCGGCGCCAGTCGGCAGGACCGGCCCACATCCAGGACCTGACCGTTCTTCTGCTCCACCACCAGGCGGCGGATCCAGCTCTGGCCGATCAACTCGCGCACCACCGAGATGGGCACGACCTGCCCGGTCTCCGTGGTGGCCGGACCAGCGTCCTCGGCTTCCTCGTCCCCGGCCAGGGACGTGGCGGGCACGGTGATGTTGATCAACGCCGTGGCCGTGGTGGGGGTCTCGCACCCCTGGTGGGACTGGGCGAAGCCCAGGGCGGCCATCAGGGCGTCGTAGGTGCGCTCGTACTTGGACAGCCCGTCCTCGGGGTGGAAGGGCACCTGGTAGTTGTCCAAGGCCACCTGGATCCGCAGGGCGTCAGCGGGTGAGCCCCACATCTGGAGGAGGAAGGTTTTGTCGAAGGTGGTGACCAGTTGGGCGCCCCGGGCGGCGTGGGCGGCGGCGTGGTCCTTTTCCACCCGATTGGGGTTCATGCGCAGGCACAGCTGGTGGGCGAAGTGGGTGATCTGGCCCACCGACATGTTCGGGCGTGATTCCTTGAAGTCCAGGATTCCGCATTCCATTTTCGCGCGGAACAGTTCCGGGTCGGGGTGGTCGCCCTTCTGCCTTTTCTCCACACCGGCATCGGCGCCCTTGATCACCGCTGCGGCTTCACCCACCGACAGGGCCCCTTCGGCCAGTGCTTCCCGGGTGGGGGTCATGTCTTGGCGGAACTGGGCCCGCCCGATCAGGGCCAGGTCGTTGGCCTGGGCGGCCGCGATCCCGAAGGCGTGGCGCAGCCACGCCTCCAGGTTCCTCTGTCCGCCCTGTTCCAACAGCTGCCCGGTGGCTTCGAGTTGGGCCAGCCGTGCGGCCATGGAGACTTTGATCTGGTCGAGGTGTTCCCACACGCGGGTGGCCTGGTCCAGCACCTCGCCCGCCGCTCCCGGGGGCACGTCGCGGTCGAAGAACGCTGTGGTCTCGTCCCGAGCAGCGACCACCGCGGTATCCACCGGGGTGGGCCCGGTGGGGGTGGGTGCTTCGGGAGAGATCGTCATTCTTCTATTGTAATCGAAAGGGTCGAACAAAGGAAGTATTATCGCTGGTTCGTGCTGAATGCATGACTTTCGTCAGGGGTTCCCCCTGACTTTCTTCAGGTCTCCTTATTCAGGCCGCCTGGTGTGGTATTTATGTCCACCTGGAATTCCAGGTCGCTCATAGGGGATGATCTTGCCCCTGTCTCCACTCTCGACGGCCGAGGGTGGAGCTGGGGGCAAGATCATCGGGGAAAAAGGCCGCCCGAGAGGTGTTCGCCGCGCGCATTGACCGGCCGCGACACCCGTAACCGTTCAGCGCCGGCGGGGTGGCGCACCCGGCCGGAGGCCGAGGGGTTCGCCGCACACATTGACCGGCCGCGACACCGGACCCGTCAACGCTCCGGCGGAGTGGCCGTTGACGGCCGCCAGGCCGTGCTTGTGCCGTTGGGTCCTTCGGGCCCGAAGGGCCCGTCGCCTCCCCGACCACACGTCCCCCGTTCCTGACAGCCGCCAACCCGCCGTCGCAGCGAAGCGGGTCAAGGTGGAGCGCCGTTGACGCGCGAAGCGCTCGATGGCGACGACCTTGAGGCGCGCAGCGGAGACGGCCACCATCGGGCGGCAGGAAACGGGGAAACCCGCACCGGTCTGGCTTCCTCTCGCCCACCACGGTCCTCCTCGCGGTAGATATGTGCCACGACGAAGTCCTCGCCGCGGGGCCAACCACCCTCAGCGGGTCGGCGGACTCGCCCGGCTGGCGGCAGCGGACGGCGTTTTTCCTCGCCCCGGGGCAACCTCGCTACCGGGCCACCCCGGGGCAACATCGGTCCCGAGGGCAGCATGCTGGGGATCTACGCCGAGAGCTGGTCCACCAGCACTCTGGCCGCCGGGGTCAGTAGTCCACGGCGAACAGGCGGGGTTCGACGCACGGGCTCTCCCCGGTGGGCTCGTCCATGGCGGGCTCTTGCAGGCCGTCCGGGGCGCAGCCGGAGTAAACACCGACGAGCTCCCCCGCTGGCCCCTCATAGGTGGTCAGGTGTGCCGCCCCCGCGGCTAGGCCGTCGAGCGGTTCGACGTCCACGCCTGGGCCGGTGGGGCGGACGGGGAGAAGGTCGTACTCCTCCTCGGTCAACTCCCCCTCCTCGAACTCATCTTCCAGGTCCCACTCCTCGATGCCGAACTCCGTCAGCAGGGCGGCGGGGGCGACCTCGTCGTCCTCGGCGAGGACCTCACCGGTGCGGGCGTCCAGTGTCCGGTAGCCGTCCTCGTCATGGACGTGCACGCGGGGTCCGCCTCCGTCGAAACCCGCGTCCTGGGCAACTACCGCCCCGGGAGCTGAGTGGGTCCACAGGACCTCGCCGTCATCGGGTTCGACGGCGGTGATCCGCGGGTCCCCGCATCTGTCCCCTCCCGGGGCGCATCCGTGGGTGTCGAACAGGAGCGGGCTGTCTGCTTCGGCCTCCACACTGCTGCGGTCCCCGGCCTCCTCGGGGACCTCGAACTCCGCGGTTTCCTCCCCGTCGCTGACCGCGACGACGTGACCTGGTTCGTCGTCGCCGGAGTACTGCAGGTACAGGGTGCCCTCGGTGAGGGAGTGGGACCTCGCGGACTCCATCCGGGTCGACCACTCCACCTCGCCGGTGGCCGCGTCCACCAAGTAGTAGCGAGGATCGTCTTCCTCGTTGAAGTCCAACGTCTCCCGGAACACGAGATGGGTGTCGTCGGAGGCCACTACGGCCCACTGCTCCACTTCGTCGGGCTGGTCCGGTTCCGTCGTCCGCACCCCCTCGCGGTCCACGTGCAGGAGGCGCTGTTCCATCGCTTCCTCCCGCAGCTCCAGCCCGTTCACCAGCAGGGTGGAACCCACCACCCGCAGATCGACGACGTCGGTATCGAGGGACTCAGTCCACAGCGGTTGGCCGTCGGCGGTGTCCAGAGCGGTGATCACATCACCCATGTGGACGTACAGGACCCCGTCGGCCTCAACGACCCCTGGAGACGGGTGACTGTAGTCCAGCCACTGCCCGACGGGACGCATCAGCGGCGGATCCCCCTCGAACCGCTCGACGTAGTAGTCCCCCTCCATCGGCATTGACCAGCGCACCGTGCCTTCCTCACCGCAGTCGCCGGCGTCCTCGCAGCTGATCACGGTGTCGGGGCTGATCGCCGACGGGTCCGGGGGCTGGACCTCGTCCTCGCCGTCCAGAACGGAGCAGGCGGACAGGGCGAGGGCGCCGACGGCGATGAGCGCGGGTGTGGTGCGGAAGCGGGCAGGGGAGAGCATGCGCGCATCGTAGCGGGGCCGGAACGGGGCCCTTCGACCACCCCCGACCGGCCTTCTCGGCCGTTCGGGGCGGTGTGCGAATCTGGTCGCCGAGTGCCCTCAGCCCAGAAGGAGCCGCATGCCCGCCTTCGACCTCGCCTCGTTCCGATCCGGTTTTCCCTCCCTGAAGTCCGGAATCGCCCACTTCGACGGCCCCGGGGGCACCCAGACCCCGGCGCGGGTGGGCGAAGCCGTCGCCCGCACCCTGACCGGTCCCCTGTCCAACCGGGGCACCACCCTGGCCTCGGAGACCAACGCCGAGGCCGCAGTCCACGCCTTTCGGAGCGCCTACGCCGACCTGCTGGGCACCGACCCCTCCGGAATCGTCTACGGCCGCAGCGCCACCCAGATCACCTACGACTTCTCCCGCCACCTGGCCGTGAGCCAGGACTCCCGGGGGTGGGGCCCGGGTGACGAGGTCGTGGTGACCAGGCTGGACCACGACTCGAACGTGCGGCCGTGGATCCAGGCGGCCGAGCGGGCGGGCGCCACGGTGCGCTGGCTCGACCTGGACCCGGACACCGCCGAACTGGACCTGTCCGACCTGGACACCGTGGTCAACGAACGCACCCGGCTGGTCGCGGTGACCGCCGCCTCGAACCTGCTCGGGACCCGGCCCCCGGTGCGCGCCATCGCCGAGCGCGCCCACCGGGTGGGTGCGCTGGTGTACGTGGACGCCGTGCACTACGCGGCGCACAGTGTGGTGGACGCCGGGGCGCTGGGCGCGGACTTCCTGGTCTGTTCCCCGTACAAGTTCCTGGGCCCGCACTGTGCGGTCCTGGCGGCCAGTCCTGCCCTCTTGGCGAGCCTGTCCCCGGACAAGCTTCTGCCCTCCACGAACGCCGTGCCGGAGCGGTTCGAGTTCGGCACACTGCCGTACGAGACCATGGCGGGCGCCACCGAGGCGGTCGAGCTGCTGGCCGACCTCGCCCCGGACCCGGTTCCCGGCGCCTCCCGGCGCGCCAGCGTGACCGCCGTCCAGGGGTTGATCGAGGAGCACGAACTGGCGCTGCGTGAGCGAGTGGAAGCGGGGCTGGCCGACCTCGGCGGGAGGGTGGTGGTGCACTCGCGGGCGGCCGAGCGGACCCCGACCGTGTACATGACCTTTCCCGGGCGGCGCAGCGGCGACGTCTCCCAGGCTCTGGCCAGGCAGGACATCCTCGCCCCCGCGGGCAGCTTCTACGCCCACGAGGCCTTCGCCCGCCTGAACCTGGACGACGACGCCGGGTTGCGCGTGGGCGTGGCCCCCTACACCACCGAGAGGGAAGTCGATCGCCTGCTCAACGCCCTGGGAGACCACCTCACGTCCTGACCGCGAGGGCGTCGACCTCGAACAGCATCCCCGGCAGTGCGAGCGAGGCGGCCCCGAGCAGGGTCTGGGCCGGAAGGTTACCCCTCCAGAGGGTGTTGACGTGGGCTCCGACCACGGCCAAGCGGTCGGTGTCGTGGTCGACGACGTAGGTACCGAGTCGGACCACGTGCCGGTAGTCCAGACCGGCGGCGCGCAGGGCGGCGCCCAGGTGCGCGAAGGCCAGCTCCACCTGGGCGCCGAACTCCGACACCGCCACCTGCCCCTGCGAATCCGAGGCGTACTGGCCGGCGACGGAGACCAGTCCGGTGCCGGGGTCGACGGCGTGCGAGTACCCGAAGGGAACGGGATTGTGCAGGTCGGCCGGGTTGATCATGTGCATGGTGACTCCTTCTGCGAATATTCGGACGCGCGTGTTCGGACGGACGTGTTCAGCGGGGGTTCGGACGGGCGAAAGCGAGGACGGTCGCGGTGAGGACGAAGAACGCTGCCCCCAGCCACGGGGTGGCGGCCACGGAGAGCGAGTCGGCCACCAGGCCGCCCAGGAGTGCGCCCAGGGCGATGGACAGGTTGAAAGCACAGACGAACAGCGACGTCGCCGCCTCGGTGGTCTCCGGCGCGGTGCGCAGCATCCAGGTCTGGAGGCTGACGGACACACCTCCGTAGGCCAGGCCCCACAGCAGCAGCGCCGCGACGGCGGCCACGGGTGCGCCGCCGAGCAGGACGAACGCCGCCAGCGCCAGGGTGAGCAGGGCCGTGATGGTGAAGAGCGTGCGCCGGACGTCGCGCCCGGCAGCGGCCAGGAAGTTACCGGCGAGACCGGCCGCGCCGTAGCCCAAGAGCAGCACCCCGGTGAGTGCAGGGTCCAGACCCGCCACATCGGTGAGCAGGGGTCGGATGAAGGTGTAGGCGCAGAACTGGCCGGTCACCAGCAGGAAAGTAAGCAGCACCCCCGCACGCACTCCCCCGTGTCGGCGCAGCAGCGCGGACAGGTCCGCGAATCGGAGCGCCGTCCGTGCTGGCAGTGGGGGCAGCAGGGCCAGGAGCAGCACGAACGAGACCAGTCCCAGCCCCGCGACGGCCAGGAAGGCCGCCCGCCAGTCGAGCAGGTCCCCGAGGAGCGTGCCGAGTGGGACGCCCAGGACGGAGGCTGCGGACACCCCACCGAAGACGATCGCGGTGGCGCGCGGAACGTGGCGTTCGGGGACGAGCCGGGGAGCCAGTCCTCCGGCGATGGCCCAGAACCCGCCGATGCTGACCCCCACCAGGACCCGGGCGGCCAGCACGATCCAGTACTGGTCGGTCCACGCGCACACGGCGTTGGCCGCGGTCATCAGGGCGATGAGGCCGGTGAGCACGGTGCGCCGGTCCCACTGCCCGAGGATCACGGTGACCACCGGCGCGGAGGCGGCGGCGACCAAACCGGGCACGGTCACCATGAGCGCCACGGCGCCGTCACTCACCGCCAGGTCGGCGCCGATCGGGCTGAGGAGCCCGGCGGGGAGCAGCTCCGTGGTCATGAGCGTGAAGATCCCTAAGGCGACAGTGACCACGGCCGCCCGCGCCGACGGGGTGGCCTTGGGCGGTGGCCCCTGCTCAGGGGTGGTCGACTGGGCGGACACGGCCACGTCCTCCCCCGCCATTAATCTGGATATATAACATCTAGAATTACCTCCGTTCTGAGCCCCTCCGCGGAGGGGCTGGTGTTGGTACGGGTTGTTTCGGGCGTGGGCGGGTCAGCGGGTCGCGAACCAGCTGCGGGTGCGCACGGGCACCTCGGGCGCCTCCTTCTCCACGGAGGTCTTCACCTCCATGAGGGTCTGCGCACCGAGTTCACGCCGCCACGCGAGCTCGGCACGGCGCATGGCGCGGTCGATCTGGCAGAGGTCTCCGGGCTCGGGATCGGCGGCACCGGGCCCGCGCTGGCGGATCTCCGTGCAGCGGAAGGCGTGGTCGCGCCCCTCTATCGCCGAGACCACGTCCATGAGCGTGATCTCCTCAGGCACGCGGGCAAGCCGGAACCCCCCGCCCGGCCCGGGGGTGGAGTAGACGATCCCGGCCTTGGCCAGCGCCTGGAGCTGTTTGTTCATGTAGGCGGCGGGCAGCTGGTAGTACTCGGCCAGTCTCGTACTGGTCACCGCCCGCTCTGGACCGGCCCAGGCGAGGTTGAGGCAGCTGTGCAGCGCCCACTCGACCCCTTCGCTCATTCGCATAATTATGGATATTAACTATCCAGGACTAACCCCGCAAGAGGACGAGAGCGCGCTCCCCCCGGTTCAACCCGGTGCGCCGTCGTTCGCGGCAGCCTCCGCCAAGAGCTCGTTCACCTGCTTCAGCACACGCAGCTGTGCCGGATGGTACAAGTGCACCAGTGCCTCGGCCATCGTCTGTTCGGCCCGCTGAGTGCCCACCGGCGCGTCCGCCGCACGGGTACGGAGACGTCAGGGCGCCAGTTCCTCGGTGATGCGTTCGGGGCGGCCGTTGAACTCGGAGTTCATCTGCGTCACTCCGAGCTCCACGGCGATCTCGATCATCCTGCGCCAGTACCGCACAGCGGCCCGGCGCTTTTCCTCGTCGGGGCCCGACCACCGGTACAGAGGCAGCATGCTGGCCAGTTGGACGCCGGTCTCGCGCAGGACCGCCCTCAGCTCGGCGACCCGGTCGTCGTCGGCGCGCGGGTGGCGGAAGAACGCCATGAACTCTTCGCGCGGCGAGAGTTCGATGTACTCGTAGCCCAGATCGGCGACGGTACGGACCATCTCGGTCTTCGGCAGATACCTGAACATGAACGGGTCCAGGGCGATCTTCATGCCTATCCTCCGTAGAGGGCGGGACGCGGTCCCAGGCCTACGCGCACGGGCTCCCCCGAGTGCAGTGCCTCGACCGAAGCGTCGGTCACCGCCGTCGCCGCGTAGCCGTCCCAGGCGCTGGCACCACCGGGCGGGGCGCCGCTGCGCACGGTGTCCACCCACTCGGTGAACTCGGCGTTGAACGCCGACCGGAACCGCGCCTCCCACCCCTGGGGGACCTCGGTGCTGGCCCGGCCGCCCGACCGCACCACCGGTGCGGGTACCTCGGGCAGGCGCACCGTGCCCCGTTCCCCCACCAGCTCGCAACCGATCTCGTAGCCGTACTGGCAGTTGACGAAGACCTCCACGTCGATCCGGGCACCGCCCGCCGTCTCCATCAGCAGGATCTGCGGGTCCTGCAGGTGCTCGTGGCGCAAGGAGGTGCTGCGGGGCGTGAGCACTTGGACCGAGGTGATCTCCTCCCCCAGCAGCCAGCGCAGGATGTCGACCTCGTGCACAGCGGTGTCCCGTGCAGCCATCGCTGAGTGGTAGGACTCGGGCACGGTCGCGTTGCGGTGCACACAGTGCGCCATCAGCGGCCTGCCGATACCACCGGAGTCGACGACCCCCTTCATCTCCAGGTAGCCGTTGTCGTAGCGGCGCATGAACCCGACCTGGACCAGGCGGTACCCGTGCGCGCCCTCGGCCTCCAGGATCCTCAAACAGTCATCCACCGAGGTCGCCAGCGGTTTCTCGCACAGGACCGGCTTTCCCGCTTTGACCGCGGACAGGACCGACTCGGCGTGCGCCGGCCCCCAGGAGGCGACCACGACCGCGTCCACGTCCGGGTGGGTCACCACCGCGTCGCCGTCGGCCAGGACTCTGGCGCCGGTGCCCTCCGCCGCGCTCTCCGCCCGCCGCGGATCGATGTCGGAGACCGCTACCACGTCGGCGCCGCCGATCGCGCTCGTGATCCTGTGGATGTGCTCGGTACCGATCCATCCGGTACCGATGACACCGATTCCCACCGTCATCGCTGCTCCTGTTCTCCCTCACGCGGCCTGACCACGGAGGACCCCTTGGAGTTGTCGTCGTGTACGGGCTCCACCGGCGGCGGCCCTTCGCGTTCGAGTTCGTGCTGGAGGGTGTCGAGTTCGGCACCGCCAGCCATGTGGTGGGTCAGCTCGTCCAGGCTCAACCGCTCGCGCGGCTCGTCCAGCTCGGTCCGGCCGAGCTTGAGGATGGCGAAGTGGTCGCCGACCATGTACGCGTGGTGGGGGTTGTGGGTGATGAACACGACCCCCAGCCCGGCGTCGCGGGCGGCGTTGACGTACTTCAGGACCACCCCGGACTGCTTGACGCCCAGCGCGGCGGTGGGCTCGTCCAGGATCAGCACCCGGGCGCCGAGGTAGATGGCGCGGGCGATGGCCACCACCTGGCGCTGCCCTCCGGAGAGGTTGCCCACCGGGGCGTCGATGTCGGGCAGGTCGATGCCCATCTTCTTCAGTTCGGCGTCGGCGATGGCGCGCATGCGCGGGGTGTCGAGCATCATGAAGGGGCCGAACCCGCGGCGGATCTCGGATCCGAGGAAGAAGTTGCGCCACACCGGCATCAGGGACACCATCGCCAGGTCCTGGTAGACGGTGGCGATGCCGCGGTCCAGCGCCTGGCGCGGTGAGGAGAATGCCACCTTCTCCCCGTCCACCAGGTAGGTGCCCGCGGACGGTGCGTACAGCCCGGCGAGGATCTTGATCAGCGTGGACTTGCCCGCGCCGTTGTCGCCCAGGATGCAGGTGACCTCACCCGCGTGGACTCTGAGGTGGATGCCCTCCAGCGCTCGGATGTTGCCGAAGGACTTGTCGATGTCGCTGAGTTCCAGCAGCGGGGCGCGTGTCTCGGCGTCCCCCGGTGCGGTGGTGTCCGCGGTCGCGGCACTGCTCACAGTACTCACCAGCCCTACCTCATCTCTTGTTCGCCTGTGTGCGGACCCAGCCGTTGATGACCACGGCGGACAGCAGCATCGCCCCGACGAAGAACATCACCCAGTTGTTGTCCCAGCCCGCGTAGACGATGCCCTGACGGGTCATGCCGTAGATGAACGCGCCGATGGCGGCGCCGATCACGGTGCCGTAGCCGCCGGTGAGCAGGCACCCGCCCACCACCGCGGCCATGATGTAGAGGAGCTCGTTGCCGATGCCCTCGCCGGACTGCACGGTGTTGAAGGCGAAGAGCAGGTGCATGCCGGAGAACCAGGCCATGAAGCCCACCGTCATGAACAGGCCGATCTTGACTTTGGTCACCGGCACACCCACGGCGCGGGCGCTCTCTTGGTTGCCGCCGACCGCGTAGATCCAGTTGCCGACGCGGGTGCGCATGAGCACCCAGGTGGCCAGCGCCACGAACAGCAGCCACCACAGCACAGTGATCCGGACCGAGATCCCGGCGATGTTGAAGCTGGAGGCGAACACGGCGCGGGCCGAGTCGAAGCCGTCGATATTGGCGATGTTGCGTGTGGACACGCTGCCGGTGACCAGCCGGGTCACCGCGATATTGATGCCTTGGAGCATCAGGAACATGGACAGGGTGACCAGGAAGCTCGGGAGTCTCGTGCGGGTGAGGATCCACCCGTTGGCGAACCCGATGGTCAGTGACACCCCGAGCGCGAAGAGCGCGCCCACCCACACGTTGACCGAGAACCACCACGCGAACATGGAGGCGGCCAGCGCGGAGCTGATGACCGCGACCCCGGCCGAGAGGTCGAACTCGCCGCCGATCATCAGCAGGGCCACCCCGACGGCCATGATGCCGATGGTGGAGCTGGCGTACAGGATGGTGGCCAGGGCCGAACCCGTGCGGAAGGGGTCGGCGATGCTGAAGAACACGGTGAAGACGACCACCGCGCCCAGCAGGGAGCCGGCCTCGGGCCGGGTCATGAAGCGGCGCAGCGGGCTCCGGGCGCTGACGCGCAGGGACTTCTCCCCCCCGCTGCCCGCCGGCGGCGGCACCTGGGGTGCCAGTGTCTGTCCCATGGTCAGCGGGTCCCCTCCTCGGCGTACTCGGCGACCTCGTCGATGTTGGTGTCGTCGATGAACGCCGGGCCGGTCAGGACGGGCTCGGTGCCGCCGCCGGAGGTGTTGCCGTTGGTGTTGTAGAGCCACAGCGAGTCGATGGCCAGGTAGCCCTGCAGGTAGGGCTGCTGGTCCACAGCCCAGAGGACGTCGCCGTCCTCGAGTGCGCCGACCAGTTCGGCGTTGGTGTCGAAGGTGGCGATGGCGGCTTCGCTGCCGGCGTCGTCGACGGCGTCGGTGGCGGTCATGGCGATGGGTGCGCCGAGGGTGGCGACGTGGTCGATGTCGGCGGACTCCTCCAGGCGCGAGGCGATGCTGGTCCGGACCTCGGGCATGTTGGCGCTGTCGACGTAGAGGACTTCGGAGTCGCCTTCGAACTCCTCCTCCAGCGCGGCGCACCGTGTTTCGAGGGCGACGTGGCCCTGTTCCTGGATGACGCAGATGACGTTCTCAGCGCCCTCCTCGTTGAGACGTTCACCGAAGGCGGTTCCGGCCAGGTGTTCGTCGGTGCCGAAGTACTGCTGGACGCCCATCTCCTCCCACTCGTCGATGCCCGCGTTGAAGGCGACCACCGGGATGTCGGCTTCGGTGGCGGCCTCGATGGCGCTTTCGAGAACGTCGGGGGTGGACAGGGTCACGGCGATACCGTCGACCCCGCGGTCGACGGCGTTCTGCACGAGGCTGGCCTGCTCTCGCGCCTCCGGGTCGGAGGCGTACTCCAGGTCGACGTTGCTCTTCTCCGCGGCGACCTCCGCGCCGGACCGGACGATGTCCCAGAAGGTGTCCCCCTGGACCTCGTGCGTGATCATCGCGATGGTGATCTCCGGGGTGTCGGCCCCTTCGGCGGCCTCTTCGCGGCCGCCCTCCTCACTGCACGCGGTGGCGAGCAGGAGGACCCCGGCGGAGCCGAGTGCGAGTCCTGTGGTGATGTGTGCACGTTTCATGGTCGACAACTTTCGCTCTGGGGGATGTCCGTGGTGCGTGTGGCGGCTCCCGCCGCGGTGGACACCGGGCTGCCGGTGTCGGTGCCGTACTGTTCTCTCGTCGGTTACTCGTGGTGTTTCAGGGGCTCTTCTGGTGGCGCGCCCCCAGGCCGCAGCTGTTGAGGTACTTGCGTGTGCGCAGCGCGATGGGTTGGGGCACGTCGGGTGCGCACGGGTACAGGTCCTGCTCGACGATGACGAACACGCGGGCGTCCACGTCGGCGAGCGCGTCCACGACGGCCGCGGGTGCGGGCTCCCCGGCAGGCGGTTCCACGCACACTCCGCGCTTGACGGCCTCGCCGAAGCTGAGCTTCTCGTCGTTGACCTGGCGCAGGACCTCCGGGTCCATCTGCTTGATGTGCACGTAGCCGATCCGCTCGCGGTAGCGGCGGATCAGGTCCACGGCGTCGCCGCCCCCGTAGGCGACGTGGCCGGTGTCCAGGCACAACGACACGAGATCGGGGTCCGTCCCGTCCAGGAAGCGCTCGATCTCCGGCTGGGTCTGGATGTGGGAGTCGGCGTGCGAGTGCAGGCACAGGCGCACGTCGTAGTCGCATAGCAGGATCCGGCCGAGTTCGTCGGCCGACCGGGTCAGGTTCGCCCACTGGTCGGCGTCCAGGGTGGGTGACTCGGAGAACTCGCCGGTCTTCTCGTCCCGGTACATGGGCGGGATGAAGACCAGGTGGTGGGCGCCGGCGGCGGCGGTCAGCTCGGCGACGGCGCGCACGGTGGCGACCGTGTCCTCCCAGTTGCGGGCGTTGTGCAGGTCTCCGAAGACGGTGCCCCCGCTGACCTTCAGGCCGCGTCGGCCCACCTCGTCGTTGAGGCGCTTCGGGTCGGTGGGCAGGTAGCCGTAGGGGCCCAGTTCGAGCCAGTCGTAGCCGGACTCGGCGAGCTCGTCCAGGAACCGGTGCCACGGGGTCTGGTGTTCGTCGTCGGGGAACCACACGCCCCAGGAGTCGGGGGCCGACCCCAGGACGAGGCGGTCCTTGGCGGTCCGGAGTGCGGCGGTGTCGTCGGTGGCTGTCATGGAGGGTGTGACCTTTCCGGGTGGTGCGTCTTGGCGGGCTCACAGGTAGTGGCGCTGCCCGCTTCTGTGCCCGTCGTAGACTTCGCGGGCCCCGCGGGTGGAGTCCAAGGCGGAGACCTCGCTGACCGGCACGTCCCACCAGGCGCTGCCGGGCGGGTTGGGGCCGTAGAGGTCGGTCTCCACGTGGACGAGGGTGGTGGTGTCGGCGGCCCGGGCCTTGGCGAGGGCCTCGCGGAAACCGGTGAGGTCCTCGGCGCGGATGACGTGCGCGCCGAGGCTGGCGGCGTTGGCGGCCAGGTCGACCGGGAGGACGGCCCCGTCCAGAAGTCCGGTGTCGGGGTCGCGGTAGCGGTAGCCGGTCCCGAAGCGCTGGGATCCCAACTCTTCCGACAGGCCGCCGATGGAGGCGAATCCGTGGTTCTGGACCAGGACGATGACGACCTTGACGCCCTCGGAGACCGTGGTGGCGATCTCCTGGGCCATCATCAGGTAGGAGCCGTCGCCGACCAGGACCACGACCTCGCGGTCGGGTGCGGCCATCTTCACCCCGAGCCCGGCGGCCACTTCGTAGCCCATGCAGGAGTAGGCGTACTCGACGTGGTAGGCCTTGGGGTCCCGGGCGCGCCAGAGCATCTGCAGGTCGCCGGGCATACTCCCGGCGGCGTTGATGACCACGTCGCGGTCGTCCAGCACGTCGTTGAGCGCGCCGATGACGGCGGTCTGCGCGACCAGGCCGTCGCGGCCGCGCGCCCGGTGGCACCGGTCCACCTCGCCCGCCCAGGCCCGGGCCAGTTCCCCGGACCGCTCTTCGTGCCCGGGATCGACCCGCCACCCGTCCAGCGCCGTGCACAGGGCGGTCAGGGCCTCGCGGGCGTCGGCGACCACCTGGGTGGCGGCGTGCTTGGCTGCGTCGGGGCGGGCGACGTTGACGTTGACGAAGCGCACGTCCGGGTCGCCGAAGACGGTGTGGCTGGCGGTCGTGAAGTCGCTGTAGCGGGTGCCGACGCCGATGACCACGTCGGCCTCGCGTGCGAGTTCGTTGGCGCTGCGGGCCCCGGTGGAGCCGAGTCCGCCGACCGCGCGCGGGTGGTCCCAGGGCAGGGCGCCCTTTCCCGCGTGGGTGTCGGCGACCGGGATGCCGGTGGCCTCGGCGAAGGCGCGCAGTTCCCTTGTCGCCCGCGCGTAGACCACCCCACCCCCGGCCACGAGCAGCGGGCGCCGGGCGCCACGGATCACCTCGGTGGCGCGGTCCAGCGCGCCGGGTTCGGGCAGCGGGCGGCCCACGTGCCAGACCCGCTCACGGAAGAGGGCGGTGGGCCAGTCGAAGGCCTCGGCCTGCACGTCCTGGGGCAGGCACAGGGTGACCGCCCCGGTCTCCGCAGGGTCGGTGAGCACCCGCACGGCCGCGAGCGCGGCGGGGACGAGCTGTTCGGGGCGGGTGACGCGGTCCCAGTACTTGGAGACCGGGCGCAGTGCGTCGTTGACGGTGACGTCGCCCGCACGGGTGTCCTCCAGCTGCTGCAGGGCGGGGTCCGGGACGCGGGTGGCGAACATGTCCGAGGGCAGCAGCAGGACCGGGATGCGGTTGGTGGTGGCCAGGGCGGCGCCGGTGACCATGTTGGTGGAGCCGGGCCCGGTGGAGGCGGTGCAGGCGAAGGTGGACAGGCGGTCGCGGGTCTTTGCGTAGCCGACCGAGGCGTGCACCATGGCCTGTTCGTTGCGGGCCAGGTGGTACGGAAGGTCGGCCTCCCCGGTGGTCGCGGCTTGGAGCAGGGCCTGGCCGAGCCCGGCGACGTTGCCGTGCCCGAAGATGCCCCACACGCCGGCGAAGAGGCGGTGGCGGTCGCCGTCGCGCTCGGTGTACTGGGCCGCCAGGAAGCGCACCAGCGCCTGGGCCGTGGTGAGGCGGACGGTCTCCTCGCTCATCATCGGCCTCCCCTCCCCTGGGCGGTGCACAGCGGAAGCCGCGGGTCGATGTCCAGGTCCTCCCAGGTGCGGCGCACCCAGCCGTGGGCGGGGTCGTCGCTGATCCGCCAGACGCGCTC
This sequence comes from Nocardiopsis oceani, assembly GCF_054777395.1. Classification (NCBI taxonomy): domain Bacteria; kingdom Bacillati; phylum Actinomycetota; class Actinomycetes; order Streptosporangiales; family Nocardiopsidaceae; genus Nocardiopsis; species Nocardiopsis oceani. Next base: position 45,716 of record NZ_BAAHAR010000017.1, on the reverse strand, counting down.
GCTGCCCGGTCCTGCCATCACGTTGAGGTAGTACAGGTCATAGCCGGGGGCGGCCATGGACGGGCCGTGCCATCCGTGCGGGATCACGACGGTGTCCTCCGAGCGCACCTCGGCCAGCACCTCGATGGGCCGGTCGGTGCTGCCGTAGACGCGCTGGTAGCCGACACCGGGGCCCTCTGGCCCCTCGGCGACCTCGAAGTAGTAGATCTCTTCCAGTTCGACCTCGGACGCGGTGGCCTCGTCGTGCTTGTGCGGCGGGTAGGAAGACCAGTTGGCGCCGGGGGTGAGGACCTCGCAGGCGATGAGCCGGTCGGCGTCGAAGGCCCCGGGCACGCAGAAGTTGTTCACCTGGCGGCTGGACTGCCCGGCGCCGCGCAGCTCCACCGGAACGTCCTCAGCGGGGCCGTAGCGGGCGGGCAGGGTGAGGTCGCAGCGGGAGGCGGGTAGCGCGAACCGGCCGCCGCCCCCGCTGGCGACCGTGGCGCGCGCGTCCCGAGGCAGGTACACGAAGTCGGTGACGCGGGAGAACACGTCGTCGCGCCCTTGGACCTCGAAGGTCGTGCCGGGCAGGGCGACCGTGCACCCGCCGTTGAGCGGCAGGACGAGGGTCTCGGAGTCCCCGGTGTGCACCTCGGCGGACTGCCCCGGCGCCAGTTCGAGCACGCGCAGCCCCGAGTAGCCCCATCCCGCCGTGTCCGGGGTGATCACCGTGCGGAAGGGCGGCGCCGCGGTACTCAGCGCCGGAAGGTGGTGCTTATTGTCTGTCACAGCAACTCCACTGCGGTGTCGACGGCGGCCTCGACGTCGTCGTCGGCCGGGTACAGGAGCGAACGGCCCACGGTCAGCCCCACGACGGTCGGGAGTTCGAGGGCCTTGGACCATCGGGCGTAGGCGGCGTCGGGGTCGTTGCTGACCTCGCCGCCGAGCAGAACGGTGGGCAGGGTGGTGGCGGCCATGACGCGCTCCATGTCCCCGACCACCGGGAGCTTGAGCCAGGTACGGGCTGAGGTATGGCCGAGGCCGGAAGCGATCGCGACCGACCTGGTGACGGCGTCCGCGGACAGGTCGTTGCGGATCACGCCGTGGGTCAGGTGGGAGATGAACGGTTCGACCATCGCCACCAGACCGGCGTCGCTGAGTTCGTTGACCGCCTGGGAGCAGCTCGCCATGGTGCGGGCGGTGCGCTCGTCGGAGTAATCCAGGCGCAGCAGCATCTTGCCGCCCTCCAGGCCGGAGCGGATCAGCCCTTCAGCGGTGTAACCGGTGAAGCGGTCGTCGATCTCCCAGGGGGCTCCGGCCAGTCCGCCCCGGTTCATGGAGCCGAAGACCGACTTGCCCTCCAACGCACCGAGGAGCAGGAGGTCCTCGACGATGTCGGCGGTGGCCAGGACCCCGGTCACGCCGGGCCGGGACAGGGCGGTGCGCAGCCGGTCCAGCAGGTCGGCGCGGTCGGCCATCGCCATGGGGCGGTCACCCGAACGCAGCGCCCCGCGCGCCGGATGGTCAGCGGCGACGATCATCGCCCGCCCGGAGTCGCCCACCGGCGAGCCGGGCCGGACTCTGCGGGCGGCGGCCTCGGCGATGGCCGAAGGCCGGTGCAGCCGGGTCTGAGTGATCTCGCGGAGCCGATCAGCCAGCATGGGCCACCTCCAGCGCTTCCCACACCTCGGCGCTGGTGGGCATGGCGTCCGAGCAGGACAGCCGGGAGGCGACGACGGCCCCGGCCGCATTGGCGAACCGGGTGACCCGCTCGACCGGCCAGCCGGACAGCAGGCCGTGGCAGAGCGCCCCGCCGAAGGCGTCCCCGGCACCCAGACCGTTGACCACGTCCACCGGGACCGGGGGCACGTGGTGGGCGCCCGTGTCGTCCACGGCGAGCACCCCGCCCGGGCCCTGTTTGACCACGGCCAAGGACAGGCCCAGGTCACGGCCGCACCGGGCGGCCTCCTCCGGGTCACGAGTACCCACGGCGGTTTCCCACTCGTCGAGGTTGCCGCAGGCGACGGTGGCGAGCGGGAGCGCCTCGGCCACCCAGCGCCGGGCCTCCTCACGGGCGTCCCAGAACATCGGACGGTAGTCCAGGTCCAGGACCGTCAACTGCCCCGGCTCGCGGGCCCGCAGGGCGGTCAGGGTGGCGGTGCGGCTGGGTTCGCGGCACAGCCCGGTGACCGTGGCCCAGAACAGGTCGGCCCCGGCCACCGCCGGCAGGTCCAGCTCCTCGGCCTCGATGAGCAGGTCCGGGGCGGGGTCCCGGCCGTAGAAGTACAGAGGGAAGTCGTCGGGCGGGAAGATCTCGCAGAAGGTGACCGGGGTGGCGGTCCCGGGCACCGCCCCCACGTAGCGGTCGTCCACACCGAACCCGCCGAGCGCCTGGTGGACGAAGCGGCCGAAGGTATCCTCTCCGGTGCGGGTGACGACCGCGGAGGCGCGTCCGTGCCGGGCGGCGGCTACGGCGACGTTGGTCGCGCTGCCGCCCAGGAACTTACCGAAGGATCGCACCGCGTCCAGGCCGACACCGATCTGCTCGGGGTAGATGTCGACACCGACCCGGCCCATGGTGATGACTTCCAGTGGGTCCCCGCCGTCGGAACTCTGCGTGCTGTCCAAGGTCACTCCTTGCCTCGTTGGTCTGGGCCGGTTCGGTTCAGGGCCGGACCTCCGCTACGCGTACGGGGCGGTGCTCGCGGCGGGAGAAGTCGGCGGCGTCGGCCACCAGCACCGCCTCCAGAGCGTCGGACACCGTGCAGGGGCTGGGTCCGCCGTCGCGGACCATGGCGATGAAGGCGGAGATCTCCGCCTCGTAGGCGGGGGTGAAGCGCGACCAGTACTCCTCCCAGGGCGCCTGGCCCGGGAAGGCCGTGGCGGCTTCCGCCGAGCGCAGGGGCGCACGGTCGTCCAAGCCCACCGCGATCGTGGCGCGCGACCCGGCCACTTCCATGCGCACGTCGTAGCCGCCGCCGTTGTAGCGCGACCCCTGGAGCGTGACCAGGGTGCCGTCGTCCAGGCGCAGGACGGCGGCGGTGGTGTCGACGTCACCGGCCTCGGTGAAGTAGTCCGCGCCCCGGTTGGCGCCGTGCGCGTAGACCTCCGCCACCTCGCGGCCGGTCAGCCAGCGCAGGATGTCGAAGTCGTGCACGTGGCAGTCGCGGAAGATACCGCCGGAGGTGCCCACGTACTCCGCGGGCGGCGGGGCCATGTCGCAGGTCACGGCGTGGATACGGTGCACGTCGCCCAGTTCCCCCGAGTGCACGGCCTCGTGGGCGCGCCGGTATCCGGCGTCGAAGCGGCGCATGAAGCCGATGTGGACCTGGGCCTTGGCATCCTCGACCTCGTCCCGCACGCGCACGGTTTCCTTGATGGTGGAGGCGACGGGCTTCTCGCAGAAGACCGGGAGTCCGGCGCGGACACCGGCCAGGATGAGGTCGGGGTGGGCGTCGGTGGCGGCCGTGATGATCAGGGCGTCGACGGTGCCGGGGTGGAAAAGCTCCGCGACCCGCTCGACGGCCCGGCCGCCTACGCGCAGCGCCGTGCCCCGCGCGCGTTCGGGGTCGGCGTCGGCGAGAACCAGCTCCTCCACCTCGGGCCGCGCGCTCACCGCCGCCGCGTGCGCGTGTCCGATGCGTCCGGTTCCCACCAAGCCAATACGCATAGCTCCCCTTGCCTCATCGTGCCTCAGGTCTCACCCGTGTGTCGCGTGCGCCACATGCGGAACCCCATGGTCACGCTGGCGACATATCAGTGTCAACACTTTGTCTAGACATATATACGTCCTAATATCAAGCCATCAGTATGTTGACTACACTGGCCTCGGGGAAACCCCCGCAAAGACACAAAGGACGTGCTCGTGACCCAGACCCCGCTGTCGATCGCCCTGGACCGCAGCAGCCCCGTGCCGCTCTACTTCCAGGTCGCCCAGGAACTCGAACACCGCATCCTGGAAGGCGACATACCGGCGGGCACCAAGCTGGAGAACGAGCTGCACATGGCCGACCGCATCGGACTGTCCCGCCCGACCCTGCGCAGGGCCATCGAGTACCTCGTGGACCGGGGCATGCTCGTGCGCAAACGCGGGGTGGGGACCCAGGTGGTCCGCCCCCGGGTGCGTCGGCCGGTCGAACTGTCCAGCCTCTACGACGACCTCGACCGGGTCGGCGAACAGCCGCGCACCGAGGTGCTGCACCTGGAGAAGCAGGCACCGCCGGACGCGGTCGCCGCCCTCTTGGAGGTGGCACCGGGCACTGAGGTGTACGTGATCGAGCGGCTGCGCTACGCCCGCGACGAACCCCTGGCGCTGATGCACAACTACGTGCCCCTCGGTCTGGTGGAGCTCGACCGGGACAAGCTGTCCCACAGCGGCCTCTACCGGCTGCTGCGCGGGGCGGGCCTGAGCCTGAAGATCGCCTCGCAGAGCATCAGCGCACGCAACGCGACCGCCGCTGAGGCCAGGGTCCTGGACGAGTCCCGCGGAGCGCCGCTGCTGACCATGGACCGCACCGTCTACGACGACGTCGGCCGCGTCATCGAGGTGGGCTCACACCTCTACCGCGCCTCGCGCTACTCGTTCGAACTCACCCTGACCGGCTGAGACCGGCTTACCCGTCTACGGTCGGCCCACGTCCCGGAAACACAGGTCACAGCCCCACCATGAGGACGCCTCCCGAGACGACGGCGAAGGCCAGCACGATGAACCGGAGTGTGGACGCGTCTATTCGGTGGTGCAGGAGGCGGCTCAGCCCTACCCCTGCGGCCAGGGCAGGCAGGACCAGCCCGGCCGACCGGAACTGTTCCGCGTGCACCTGTCCGGCGGCGCCCAGCACGGCCAGGGAGACGACCTGACCGACCAGGAAGCAGGCACAGATGGTGGCGCGCATCTCCGCCGGCGGGCGGTGCTGGTACGCGAGGGCCAGGGGCGGGCCGCCGATTCCGGTCGCGGTTTCGGTGACACCGGTGACGGCCCCGGCGGCGAGGAAGGTCCTCCGGCCGGGGACGAACACGGGGGCTGCGAGGCTCACCAGGGCGGCGAGGACCATGGACAGTCCGACCAGGAACTCCAGCGATCGTTCGGAGACCGCGGCGAGCAGGAGGACACCGGCCGGCGTGGTGGCCAGACGGGCGATCGTGATCCAGCTGGCCCCTCGGAAGTCCAGCGCCTCCCGCTCGCGCCAGGCGATGTACAGGTTGAGCGGGACCATGACGGCCAGCAGGAACCCCGGGAGGAGCTCCGGAGCCGCCATTCCCACGACGGGCGCCACAATCAGGGCGAAGCCCAGGCCGCTCGTCCCCTGGACGAACGCCGCGACCGCGACCGTCGCCGCGAGCAGGACGAGGAAACCGCCGGTCATCGTGCCGTGTTCCGGTGACGATCCCGGTGTTCGGCGAAGACCGCGGTGATCAGGTCGCGGTCGTCCGGCCGCCCGAGTTCCCTTGGCATGCCCCGGGAGAGTGCCAGTTCCGGCGTGTCCGTGTCCAGCCGGGGCGGGTCGGCGGCCCGTTCGGCTCCGCCCCTGAGACGGAGCCGAGCAGACGGTCGGACCGGGTCAGTACAGGCGCGCACCCGACAACCAGGTGCCGCGTTCGGTGATCCCGGCGATCTCCATGGGGTCGACCGCGCGCGGGTCGCGGTCCAGCCACACCAGGTCGGCGAAGGCACCCGTGCTCAGGGTCCCCCAGAACTTCTCTGCGCCGGCCTGGTAGGCGACACCGGACGTGTAGGCGCGCAACGCCTCCTCCGCGGTCAGGCGCTCGTGCGGCAGCCACCCCTCCTCCGGGTCTCCGTCGAAGGTGCGGCGGGTGACCGCCACCTGGATCCCGTCCAGGGGGCGCTCGCTGCTCACCGGCCAGTCGCTGCCGAAGCTGATCGGTACCCCGGCGCGCAGCAGCGTGGCCGTCGGGTACTGCAGCGCGGCCCGGCGCTCGCCCAGGCGCGGGACGGTCAGGACGGTCTGCAGGGGGTCGGGCTGGGACCAGTAGGGCTCGAAGTTGGCGATCACCCCCAGTTCCCGGAAGCGCGGCAGGTCGTCGGGGTCCACCAGCTGGGTGTGGGCGATGACCGGGCGGCGTTCGCGGCCGGGTTCGCGCTCGCGGGCGTGGGCCACCGCGTCGAGGGCGATGCGGATCCCCGCGTCACCGATGGCGTGGATGTGGATACCGAAACCGAGGCGGTCGAAGGCGGCCACCGCCTCGGCGAGTTCGGCGGCTTCCCACACCGGCATCCCGTGCGAGTGGGGGCAGTCCGCGTAGGGGGCCAGCAGGGCGGCGGTCCCGGACTCGATCACCCCGTCGGCGAAGAACTTCACGGTCCGGGCGGTGAGCATGTCCCGCGCCCCGGGCTCCGCGCGGACCCGTTCCCGCAGTTCGGGGAAGGTGCGCAGCTGTTCGCGCCAGCGGTTGGGGGAGGCGCGCTGGGCGAGGTCGACGCGGGTGGTGAGCGTGCCCTGCCGGGCGGCGGCCAGGTACACCTCGGCCAGGTCGGGCTCGACCCAGGCGTCCTGGTACCACGTGAGCCCGCTCCGCGCGTAGCGCTCTCCGGCCAGGGACAGGGCTTGTGCGCGGGCTTCCGGTCCCGGGTCGGGCACCAGGTCCATGACCAGGTTCACCGCGCCCCACTCGCGCAGGGTCCCGGCCGGGCTGCCGTCCTCGCGGCGCACGATCTCACCGTTGGCGGGGTCGGGGGTGTGCTCGGTGATCCCGGCCCGGCGCAGCGCCTCGGAGTTGACCCACACGGTGTGGTAGTCGGCGGCCCGCAGGACCACGGGACGGTCCGGCACGGCGGCGTCCAGCCAGCGGGCGTCCAGGACCCCGTCGGCGACGATCGCGGGTTCGTAGCTGCCGCCGACGATCCACTCGGCCTCCGGCCGCTCCGCCGCCCACGCGCCGACCGCGTCGACGATCGCGCGGGGGTCGGTCAGGCCGCCCACGGGCGGCCCCTGGGCCTCCATGCCGCCGAAGACCGGGTGGGCGTGACCGTCGCCGAAGGAGGGCATGAGCAGGCCGCCCTCCAGGTCGATGACCTCCGCGGCCCGCGAGCGCTGGGCCGCGGCCTCGTCCCCGAGGGCGATGATCCGGCCGCCCGAGGCGGCCAGCGCGCTGGTGTCGCCGCGCCCCGTCCGTACGGTGCCTCCGGTCCAGAGCGTCACGTCCTCCATACGGCCCCCTCCATTATCTGAACGATCGTTCGAAGAACTGTAACCGCTGTGGCCCCCAACACACCAGGGTTGGGGGCGCTAGGATCGATGCGGTCGACCGGGGGGAGGAACATGGCTCGGCCCCGGAACCAGGAGCGGCAGCGGCGCGCCCTGCTCGACGCCGCCACCTCCGTCATCGCCGAACGCGGCACGGACGCGCTCTCGGCGCGCCAGGTCGCCGCTCGGGCGGGCGTCTCCCCGCCCACGGTCATGTACTACTACCCGCGCATGGACGACCTGGCCGCCGCCGTCCGCGACGACGCCGTACGCCGTTTCTGCGTCGCCCGCGAGGAGATCGCCGCGCGAGCCGGGGATCCAGCCGCGCTCCTCGTCGCGCTGGTCGCGGCCGGACTGCCCACCGGCAGGGACGACACGCTCGTCGCCGCCGTCGTGCGGATGTTCGGCATGGCCCGCACCGACGAGCGGCACGCACAGGCGGTGACCGCGTTCTGGGACCGCCAGGTGGGGATGTTCGAACAGGTGGTGGCCGCCGGGGCGGAGGCCGGGGTGTTCGCTCCGCGGCTGCCGGTGCGCACCGTGGGCGAACACCTGGTCGCCCTGGAGGACGCCTACGGCATCCAGATCGTCACCGGCGACGGATCCATGGGGCGCGCACGGGCGCTGGACCTGGTGTGCGCCTACGCGGAGGCGGTCCTCGACTGCCGGTTCCCGCGCACCTGAGCCGGTGCCAAGGTGCCCGGCCCGCCTGGGCGAGTCAGGCGTCCGCGCACGTAGAAGCACGTACCCGGAGGTCGATCGGTATCCGCGCGGCCGGGCCGGAATCCGAGGGCGCCCCGTTCTCGAGCACGTCCAGCAGCACCCGCAGCCCTTCGGCGCCCAGGGCGCGCGGGTGCAGGTCCAACGCGGTGATCTGCGGCGAGGAGAGGCGCAGCGCCGTGCTGTCGACACAGGAGGCCACCAGCAGATCCTCTCCCGGCCGGCGGCCCACCTCGCGGGCTGCCGCCACCGCCGCGAGCGCGCCGCCGTCGGGTGCGGCCACGAGCGCGTCCGGCGCGTCGGCCCTGCCCAGCAGCTCACGTGTGGCCTGGGCCATGTCGTCGGCGGTCGCCGCGAACGGGACCTCCGCCACGCTCGGTCCGATGCCGCGCTCGCGGCACCAGTCGCGGTGGGCCTCCCGCAGGGCGCGCCCCCAGGAGGAGGACGGCCCGGGTGCCACGAGCGCGGGCCTGCCCGCCCCCTGTTCGGCCAGGTGGTCCAGCAGGAGACGGGTACCGCGGCGGTGGTCGGAGGAGACGGTCGCGGCGGGCGCGGGCAGTTCCGGCGGCACGTCCTCTCCGGAGACCACGGGGCGGCGGCCCTCCAGGAGGGCGGCGACAGCGGGATCGTCGGCCAGCGGGTCCACGACCAGGAACCCGTCGGCGTGCAGCGACCCGGGGGCCTGCTCAGCCTGTTGGGAGGAGACCAAGGTGACGCTGAGTTCACCACGCTGGGCGGCGTCGACGGCACCGAAGGCGACTTCCATGTAGTAGGCGAGCGACGAGGTGTGGCGGGGCAGGAGGAGCCCCACCGCTCCGGAGCGCTCCTTGCGCAGGTTGCGCGCCCCGACGTGGACCTCGTAGCGCAGGTCACGGGCGGCGGCGCGCACCCGGTCGCGGGTGGCCTGGGAGATCCGTCCGCCTCCGGAGAGGGCGAGGGAGGCGGTCGTGCGCGACACCCCCGCATGTCTGGCGACGTCCTTGAGGGTCACTACGGGGTCCTTCGGCACGGTCACACCGTAACAGCGCCGGTCGAAGTTTCCGCCCAGTAGGCGTTGACACCACCCGGAGCGCTGCGCCTAAACTCCTGCACCAAGCAGTGCGGAATCGATTCACCAAAGGTCACGCCAGGGCCCGGCGCGATCCCGACCGGTGTGCCGAACGTGAAGGCCCACGCGGCTCCTCACCGCCGCGCTACCTGACCCACCGGCCCGAGTTCCGGGCCAGAGAGGCTGACCCCCTTGAGTTCCACCACCGCGCCGGGCTCCACCGGTCCCGGCCTGCGCAGGGTGCTGGGCGTGCCCGCCCTCGTCCTGTTCGGCCTCGTCTATATGGTGCCGCTGACCGTCTTCACCACCTACGGTCTGGTCACGCAGATCACCGGAGGCCGTGTCCCCGCCGCCTACCTCATCACCTTGGCCGTCATGGCCTTCACCGCGCTTTCCTACGCCCGGATGGTGCGCGCCTTCCCGTACGCGGGATCGGCCTACACCTACACGCAGAAGTCGTTCGGCCCGGGGCTGGGCTTCATGGCGGGCTGGTCGCTGCTCCTGGACTACCTGTTCCTGCCCACCATCAACTACCTCCTCATCGGCATCTACCTGAGCGCGGCCATCCCCGCCGTGCCGCCGTGGGTGTTCATCATCGCGGCCATCGCCCTGGTGACCGCACTCAACATCGTCGGCATCGTGTCGGTGACCCGGGCCAACTTCGCGATCATCGCCGCCCAGGGCCTCTTCATCGTCGTCTTCCTCGCGCTCGGCCTCGGTTCACTCTCCGGGCACGTCGACCTGCTGGCCCCCTTCACCGGGGACGGGACGGTGGCCGAGAACGCCGCCCTGTTCACCGGCGCCGCGGTGCTGTGCCTGTCCTTCCTAGGCTTCGACGCGGTCTCCGCGCTGGCCGAGGAGGCCAAGGACGCCCGCCGCGACGTGCCGAAGGCCATCGTGATCGCGACCATCAGCGCCGGACTCCTCTACGTCCTGCTGTCCTACGTCGCCCAGCTGGTGTTCCCGTCCAACGACTTCACCGACGTCGACTCCGGTGCGCTCGACGTCATGCTCGCCGCGGGCGGACAGCTCCTGGCCACCCTGTTCACCGCCGCCTACATCGCCGGGTGCCTGGGCTCGGCGGTCGCCTCGAAGGCCTCGGTGTCGCGCATCCTGTTCTCGATGGGCCGCGACGGCGTGCTGCCCACCCGCGTGTTCGGGCGGCTGTGGGCCCGCTTCGCCACCCCGGTCGGAGCGATCCTCGTGGTCGCGGCGGTCTCGCTGATGGCCGTGGTGGTCGACCTCGCCCTGATCGCGGAGATGATCAGCTTCGGCGCGCTGGCCGCCTTCTCCGCGGTGAACCTGTCCGTGGTCAAGCACTACTACATCGACCAGCGGCGCCGCGACGGCGTGCGCGACACGGTCGTGTACCTGGTCCTGCCCGGGACGGGTTTCCTGCTGACGGTGTGGCTGTGGACCAGCCTGGCCCCGTTCACCCTGCTCATCGGGCTCACTTGGATGGCGGCCGGCCTCGCCTACCTGGCCTGGGTCACCCGGGGCTTCCGCCGTTCGGCGCCCACGCTGGACCTGACCGAGAACGCGGAACCGGCCGACCAGGGCCGGTGACGGACAGCGTGACCACTGGCCGGCGGCCCCACCGGCAGAGCGGGGCCCGGTGGGGCCGCCCTCGGTCACTCCCCCGGTCAGCCCGCCAATCCGGCTGCTCGCCACTTCCCCGGTCAGCCCGCCCGTCAGTCCGCCAGCGCCGCCCGGTGGTATCTGCCGAGGGGCAGCATGAGCGGCTTGCCCGAAGTGGGGTCGGTGATGATCCGGCTGCGCAGGCCGAACACCTCGTGCACGGTCTCCGGGGTGAGCACCCGCTCAGGCGGCCCCGACGCGTGCAGCCGGCCGTCGGCGAGCGCGATGAGGTGGTCGGCGTAGCGGGCCGCGAGGTTGAGGTCGTGCAGGACCAGCACGACCGTGGTCCCGCGCGACTCGTTGAGCTCGGTGAGCAGGTCCAAGACCTCGACCTGGTGGCTGACGTCCAGGAACGTGGTCGGTTCGTCCAGCAGGAGCAGGTCCGTGCGCTGGGCCAGGGCCATGGCGATCCACACGCGCTGGCGCTGCCCGCCGGAGAGCTCGTCCACGGGCCGGTCGGCGAGGTCGACCGTCCCGGTGGCCTCGAGGGCTTCGGCCACCGCTTCGTCGTCCTCCCTGCTCCAGCGGGAGAGCATCCGCTGGTGGGGGTGCCTGCCGCGCCCCACGAGGTCGCTCACGGCGATCCCCTCCGGAGCGACCGGCGACTGCGGGAGGAGGCCGAGGGTACGGGCGACGGCCTTGGGCGGCATGCCGTGGACCTCCCGGCCGTCGAGGAGGACCCGCCCGCTCTTGGGCGCCAGGAGCCGGGACATCGAGCGCAGCAGGGTGGACTTGCCGCAGGCGTTGGCGCCGACGATCGCGGTGATGCGTCCGGGCGGGACGGCGAGGTCGAGGGATTCGATGACGTCGCGGTCCTTGTACCCGAGCGTGAGTTCCTCGACGAGGAGCGTGTGGTCCGCGGTCACAGGGAGCCTCCCACGCGGTTGGTGCGGATGATCAGGTAGACGAGGTAGGGGGCGCCGAGCACGCCGGTGACGACCCCGACCGGGTACCGCGTTCCGAACGCGAACTGTCCGGCCAGGTCCGCCACGAGGACGAGGAGCGCCCCGACCAGGGCGGCGGGCACGAGGAGGGAGCCGTCGCGCCCCACGACGCGTGCGGCGATGGGCCCGGACAGGAAAGCGACGAACGCGATGGGGCCGGCCGCGGCGGTCGCGAAGGCGATGAGCCCTACGGCGCCGACGATCGCGACGAGCCGGGTGCGTTCGACCCGCACCCCCAGGGCCGAGGCGGTGTCGTCGCCGAGCGGGAACTGGGCGAGGTGGGCCGACTGGTACAGGAGCACGGGCGCGATCACGCACAGGGCGATCAGGACCGGGACCGCCTCGTTCCAGGTGGCGCCGTTGAGGCTGCCGGTCAGCCAGCGCATCGCCTCTTGGAGGTCCCATTCGGCGGCCCGGTCGAGGACGTAGGAGGTGAGGCTGTCGAGCATCGCCGCGACACCGATGCCGACCAGGATGAACCGGGTTCCGGCGACGCCGCCCTTGAAGGAGAGCGCGTACACGGCCACGGCCACGGCCAGTCCGGCGGCGATCGCGAACACCCACACCCCGGTCCGGCCGAGCGAGAGCACCACGATCGCGAAGGTCGCCGCGGCACTGGCCCCCGAGCTGATGCCGATGATGTCGGGGCTGGCCAGCGGGTTGCGGAGCATGGTCTGGAAGGTGACCCCGGCGAGCCCGAAGCACAGGCCCGCCGCCACCGCCAGCACGGCCCTCGGCAGGCGGAGCGTTCCGACGGTGAACGAGGCACCGGGGACCTGCTCCCCCAGGATGACGCGCAGGACGTCACCGAGTGGGTAGAAGGTCTGGCCGACCATCAGGCTCGCGCCGAACACGGCCGCGACGAGGACGGAGAGGACGGTGATGACGACCCTTCGGCGGCGGGCGCGCCGTACCCGGCCGCAGACCACGACCTCGACGGTGGAGACGCTCACAGGGCACGAACTTTCTGGCGTCGGACGATGTAGATGAAGAACGGGGCGCCGATCAGGGCGGTCACGATGCCCACGTCGACCTGTTCGGGGCGGGCCACGATGCGGCCGACGACGTCGGCCGCGGTCAGCAGGGCCGCGCCGACCAGGGCAGAGAAGGGAAGCAGCCAGCGGTGGTCGACCCCGACGAGGAGTCGGCACACGTGCGGTACGACCAGCCCGACGAAGGCGATCGGCCCGGTGACGGCGGTGGTCGCCCCGCACAGGACGACGGCGCCGACCGAGGCGGCTGCACGGGCGAGGGCGACGCGTTCGCCCAGCCCGGCGGCGAGGTCGTCGCCGAGAGCGAGGAGGTTGAGGCCGCGCGCGGAGAACAGGCAGACGGCGAACCCGACCGCGAGGAACGGCAGCACGTGGGAGATGCTGTCGTAGGTGCCGCCGCCGACCCCGCCGATCTGCCAGGACCGGACCCCGCCGGCGATGTCGTTGCGCGGGAGGACGACGGCGGTGACGAAGGACGCCAGTGCGGCGGAGGTGGCCGCCCCGGCGAGGGCGAGCTTGAGCGGGGTCGCGCCGCCCCTCCCCAGGGAGCCGATCACGTAGACGAACAGGGCGGTGGCCCCCGCTCCGGTGATCGCGGCCCAGATGTAGCCGGTCGCGGTGGTCAGGCCGAAGAAGGCCATACCGGTGACGACGGCGAGCGAGGCCCCCATGTTGACGCCCAGGATGCCCGGGTCGGCCAGCGGGTTGCGGGTCACCCCCTGCATGACAGCACCGGAGACGGCGAGGGCGGCGCCGGCGAGTACGGCCAGCAGAGTCCTGGGGATCCGTTTGGCGACCGCCGCCTGGCCGAAGCCGTCGGTGCCGCCGCCGAGGGCCGCGGCGATGTCGGGCCACGGTACGCCGCGGGTTCCGACGGTGATCGAGGCGAAGGAGAGCGCGAGCAGCACCCCGAGGACGGCGAGCAGCCAGGCTGTCTTGCCGCGTTTCGGGCGCCGCGCGTCGGCGGCGCCCGAAACGGGCGACTGGTCCTGGACGGTCACTGGGCTTCGTCGGCCGCCGCGGCCAGGAGGGAGAGGTACTCGTCGAGGATCCACGAGATGGACAGCGGGGTGGGGTTGGCGGCCGTGCCGAGCGGGCTGTCCCCGGGGAGGTTGACGACCGACCCGCTCTCCACGGCGGGCATCTGCGACAGCAGCGGGTCGCCTTCGAGGGCGCTGACCAGTTCGTCGCCGCCGTAGGTGACGATGATGTCGACGTCGTCGAAGGTGTCCGCCTGCTCGGCGCTCTGGGTCAGGGAGAACTGGTCGGTCTCCTCGGTGGCGGTCTCGATGCTCTCCGGGGTGCCCAGGCCGATGTCGCCGAAGAACAGGGCCCGGGTGTCGTGGGCCGTGTAGAAGCTGACCTCGCTGAGGTCGGTGGTGTCCACGTGGGTCAGGAACATCGCCGACCGGCCCTCGATCTGCGGGTACTCCCCGACCGCCGCGTCGATCTCCGCCTCGAGGTCGGCGATGAGCTCTTCGCCTTCGTCGGCCTTGCCGAGGGCCGCGCTGTTCAGTTCGATCGTCTCGCGCCAGGGCGTTCCCCAGGCGGTCTCCGGGTAGGCGACGACGGGGGCGATCTCGGTCAGGGTGTCGTAGTCCTCCTGGGTGAGCCCGGAGTAGGCGGCGAGGATGACGTCCGGCTGGGTGTCGGCGACCGCCTCGAAGTCGATCCCGTCCGTCTCGTCGAACAGGACCGGGGTGTCGGCGTCCAGTTCGTCGAGTTTCTCGTCGACCCACGGGAGTACACCGTCGTCGTTGTCGTCGCCGAAGTCGGCCGCGGCCATGCCGACCGGGACGACGCCGAGGGCCAGGGGGACCTCGTGGTTGGCCCAGTTGACCGTCGCGACCCGCTCCGGCTCGGATTCGACGGTCGTGGTGCCGAGAGCGTGCTCGATGGTGACGGGTGTCCAGTCCCCGGCCTCTTCGGTCCCCTCCCCCGCGGTGGAGGTGGAGCAGGCGGCGAGGGCGAGGGGGACCAGCGCGGCGGTGGCGAGGGCGGCCAGCCGTGAGACGCGGGGCATGGTTTCCTTCCGGTGGCGGCCCGGCGGGCGGAGCCACAGCCAGAGCCAGGAATGAGGTTTGCCTAACCAAACTTAGGATGCACTCACCTGGTCCGCAATCGTGCGATTGGGACATTCCCTGTCGCGAAAAGGACACGAGGGGCGGGTGCTGCCGTGCCGCTACTGCGCCCGGAACCGCCCCGGGCTCATGCCCGTCACCCGCCGGAAGACCGCGCCGAAAGCGCTGGCCGAGTGGTAACCGACACGCTCGGCGGCCTCCTCGATCTCCTCTCCCCCGGAGAGCAGCGCGACCGCGTGCCGCACCCGAGCGGTGGCCACCCACTGGCTGAACCCGAGTCCGGTCTCGGCCCGGAAGGCGCGCGTGACGGTGCGGGTGCTCACGTCGAGACGCGACGCCCAGGCCGCCAGGGTGGTGGCGTCGGCGGGGTCGTCCAGCACCGCGGAGACGATGGGGGCCAGCAGCGGCGACTCCGGGACCTGGAGCAACAGCTCGACCCGGGCCGGGGCCAGCAGGTCCAGCACCACCGCCTCCGTCTTCGCGCGCGAGTCGGCGGCCAGGCCCTCCGTGTTGAGCCGCTCGAGAAGAAGCCGCAGGAGCGGCGTGATCTCCACCGCGGCCGGGGTGTCGGCGATCGCCGGGACCGCGTGGATGCTGAACTGCGCACTGTGGTGCCAGGTCCCCGCGGGCGTCCACCCCGAGTGCGGCGTGCCCGCCGGGATCCACAGCCCGATCGAGGGGGTGATCGTCCAGATCCGCTTCCCGACCGTCGCCGAGGACGCGCCCCGCTGGTTCCACAGCAGTTCGTGCGTGGGGTGCGAGTGCTCCTCCCAGAACGTGTCCCGGGCGATCACCTCGTCCGTGCCGTACATGACGAAGGGCACGTCGAGCTCGCCCGCGGCGTAGAGGGGAAGCCTGCGGTTGTCGACCCCGCCGTCCCGGGCCCCGCGCCCGCCCTTCCGGGTGCCGCCGCACCCGCTCACCGGGGTCGGCGCCGTTTCTCTTCTGGCCACAGCGACCAGGTTATGCGCCTGCTCCGCTCTCCATGGAGTCACCCGAACGGGCAGGGCCGAGGGTTGCCTCACCCAAGAGCGTGCACGATGAGTTGTCAGTCCGGATTCGGCTGTCCGGTGCCGTTCACAGTTGCACATGGCCACCTTGACCATGGCGGCGACGACCACGGCCAAGTAGCCCGGATCGCGACCATGGGTCAGCCCGGGCGCGAACCGGCACTGCACCAGCGCGGTCGGCAGCCGATCGGCATTGGACACCGACTTCACTCGTGGTCTTGTATTTACAGCGCATTCCAGCGACCCATTTCCAAGCCGGAGCGCCTCCTTCCCAAGCGAACTCGTTGACAACCGGGACGCACGTCCCGTATATTTCGGGATGCACGTCCCGGTTAACATGAAGCGGTCATCCCCAGAGGAACTCGGGAGGTAGTCATGGCCCGCGCGGAGCCTGGACAGCGAATTGAGATCAGCTACCGAACCCCAGCCAAGAGTGAACGAGGTGCGAATCATGCGAGTGCAGACGTTCCTGAGGGTTCTCGCCGTGTATTACGCGTTACCGCTCGGCGCCGTGTGGCTCATCACGCCGCAGACCGGGCTGGGCGAGAACCCCGATGCCTATGCCGAATTCGTCGCGCGGGTCCTCGGCGGATACCTCGTCACTATCGGCGCCATGAACTGGATCATCAGCTACCAGTCCACGAGCCTCATACGGCAGGCGCTATGGGTCAACATCCTGATGAACATGGTCCCGGCAACTATTTCCACCACCAATATCGCCAATGGCGTGTTCGACGCGCAGAGCTGGATCGGCGTGGCTGCCCACACCATCCCCATCGTTTTCCTTGTTTTCTATCTGTGGGCGACCGGTCGCACCGCGCGCAACAGTCAGCTCGGACACGACTCACCACATCCGGCCCGGGGTACCTAGCGCTGTGGACCCCGGTCTGTCCGACGCGGTGTCCGGGTCGGTTTCAGTGCTGTTGGCTCGTGTTGAGCCGGGCGGCCCGGCGGTTCAGGTGGTCGCGCTCGGCGAGGTTGGGGGCCTTCTGCGCCGCCTCGGCGTACAGCCGTGCCGCCGTCTCAACCTCGCCGTCGCGCTCGTACAGGTGGGCCGCCACCGCCGCGTAGCGGGGTAGTGCTTCGTCCAGTTCCCCGAGCGCGGCCAGACCGGCACGAGGGCCGTCGGCCTCGCCTACGGCCACAGCGCGGTTGAGGCGGACGACCGGGCTGCCTGTCAGGCGCACGAGTTCGTCGTACCACTCGACGATCTGCACCCAGTCGGTCTCCTCGGCTGTGGGCGCGTCGGCGTGCAGCGCCGCGACAGCGGCCTGGGCCTGGAACTCGCCCAGCCGGTCGCGGGCCAAGGCGGCCTGCAGGATGCCGACGCCCTCGGCGACCGCCCCGGTGTCCCACTGGCGGCGGTCCTGCTCGGCGAGCGGCACCAGGCTGCCGTCGGGTGCGGTCCGGGCGTTGCGCCGTGCATGGTGCAGGAGCATGAGGGCGAGCAGCCCCGCCACCTCGGGGTGGTCGATCGCGCCCGCGAGCTGCCGGGTGAGCCGGATAGCCTCGGCTGCGAGGTCGACGTCGCCGGAGTAGCCCTCGTTGAAGACCAGGTAGAGGACGCGCAGGACAGTGGTGACGTCACCGGAACGGTCGAACCGCACACCGGAGACAGTGCGTTTGGCCCGGCTGATGCGCTGCGCCATGGTCGCTTCGGGCACCAGGTAGGCCTGGGCGATCTGGCGGGTGGTCAGCCCGCCGACGGCGCGCAGTGTGAGCGCGACCGCGGAGGACGGCGTCAGCGACGGGTGGGCACACAGGAAGTAGAGCTGGAGGGTGTCGTCCAGCGCGGTGGCGGGCGCGGGCTCCGGCTCCTCCTCGACGAGGTCCTCGCGCCGTCGGCGGGCGGTTTCGGCGCGGTTCGTGTCGAGGAAGCGGCGCCAGGCCACGGTGACCAGCCACCCCTTGGGGTCCCTGGGCGGATCGCCCGGCCAGGTCCGGACCGCCTCGACCAGGGCGTCCTGCACGGCGTCCTCGGCCGCAGCGAAGCTGGCTCCGCGGCGGACGAGGACGCCCAGCACACTCGGTGTGAGGCTCCGGAGCAAGAGCTCGTCCATCTCCGAGGTCACTCCGTGATGGTGGGCGGCGCGGTCAGGAACGGGCGCACCTCGAGCCACTCGTAAAGCGGTTCCCCGCCCGCGGCGGGGGCGGCCGACAGCTGCCCGGCCAGTTCGAGGGCGCGCTCGTAGCTGTCGACGTCGATCACCATCCACCCGGCGACGAGGTCCTTGGTCTCGGCGAAGGGGCCGTCGGTGACCGGCGGTCGGCCTTCGCCGTCGTACCGGACGAACTGCCCTTCGGGGGCGAGCGCCTGGCTGTCGACGTACTCGCCGGTCTCCTCGAGCCGGTCCGCGAAGTCCTGCATGAACTGGACGTGGTCCGAGATCTCTTTGGGAGTCCACTGGTCCATGGGCACGTCGTTGCCCGGGGCCGGGGCGCCGCGGTAGTGCTTGAGAAGCAGGTACTTGGCCATGACGGTTCTCCTCGGTGCTGGTACGACCCATTGTGGTCGCGTTCACCCCTGGGACGGAGCCCACCACGCGTTCTCGACATCGGCTGGTCATGGTTCCGTGTCCGGCGCCTGCGACCGCGCGGAGCGGACCGGAAAACCCGGTTGCGGGGACCGTGCAACACCAGCACGATGGCTTGGGCGGAGCATGCGAGGGCGACCTTCTCTCCCCCACCAGCACGCGAACGGAGAACAGCGTTGACACGCCACGCACGGCCCCGGTCCGTCCGCGAACACCCGCTGCCCGATCCTGGATCGGGCCCCTACGGCATCGCCGTCGGGCCTGACGGTTCCCTGTGGGCCACCCTGGTCCACGACGGCCAGATCGCGCACCTGACTCGCGACGGTTCCGCGACCCTGTACTCGTTGGACTCGGGTACGTGCGGCCCCTCGATCATCACGACGGGCCCCGACCGGGCGCTCTGGTTCACCCGCATGCGTGACAACCGGATCGGGCGCATCACCCTCGACGGCCAGTCGGACTCCTTCGCGCTGCCGTCTCCTGACAGCACTCCCTTCGGGATCACGGTCGGGCCCGACGGGGCCCTGTGGTGCACCGAGTTGAACACCGACCGCGTCGCGCGCATCACCGCGGACGGCGAGGTCACCGAATTCGACCTGCCGATACATGGCGCGTTCCCTTCGTTCATCACCCCGGGACCTGACGCGGACCTCTACGTCACCCTCAACCAGGCCAACGCCATCGGCCGCGTGACCCTCGACGGGCAGGTCACCGTCCATCCGCTACCGACCCCCGAGGCGGGCCCGGTCGGCATCACCACCGCGACGGACGGCGCGGTGTGGTTCGTGGAGATCCACGCGGGGCAGGTCGGCCGCATCACCAGGGACGGTGACATCCGCGAATTCCCCCTCCCGGACCGCGACGCGCGCCCCCATGCGATCGCCGCCGACCCGGCGGGCGGATGCTGGTTCACCGAGTGGGGCGCGAACCGGGTCGGCCACATCACGGCGGAGGGCAGCATCGAGCTGTTCGACCTGCCCGCGCACGCCAGCGAACCCCACGGGATCACGCTCACCGACGACGGTGTCGTCTGGGTGGCCCTGCAGTCCGGAAGCGTCGTCTCCCTGGAGCCGTGACCCAGGGGCTCAGAGACCAGGAGACCGCAGGCCCGGGAAACCTGACCCCGTATGCACGGGTCAGCCCCCGCCGGTGTCCGCCGGAGGTTCAGGGGCCGGGCCCGTGGAATCGCGGATGACCAGGTGGGAGGGGAGGACCACCCGCTGGGGCGCCGGGTGTGCGGTGGACAGCGAGCCCTTGCGGAGCAGGAGTTCGACCGCCACCCTGCCCGCCTCGTCCTCCGGCCCCCCGAGGGTGGTCAGGGTGGGTACGCACAGGTCCGCGCCGAAGATGTCGTCGTAGCCGACCACGCTGACCCGGTCGGGAACGCCGACGCCCCGTTCGGCGAGCCGGCGCAGGACGCCGATGGCGAGCAGGTCGTTGTGGGCCACCACGGCGGTCGCCCCGGAGACCAGAGCCGCGTCGGCCGCGGCCCCGCCCCCGCTGACCTTGGGCGGGAACGGGCCGAGCCGGGTGGCGGCGATACCCCGCTCCTGCGCGGCGCCTTTCAGCGCCTTCCAGCGCTCGCTGGCCAGCCAGGACTGCTGCGGCCCGGAGAGGTAGACGATCGACCGGTGCCCCAGTGACGCCAGGTGTTCGACGATCTGCCAGCTCCCCGGCCCGCTGTCGACCACTACGCCGGGGAGCCCGTCGACCTGCCGGTTCACCAGGGCGAGGTTGTGGTTCTGGGCGACCTCGACGGTGGTGTCGTCGCTCATGCGGCTGGCGGCCAGCACGAAACCGTCCACCGAGTGGTCCAGCCGTTCGATCTGGTTGCGCTCGTTGGCCGCCGACTCCTCCGTGTTGCTGAGGATGAAGGTGACCCCGGCCTCGCTGGCGCGCCGCTCGGCCCCGCGGATGGTGCCGAAGAAGTGCGGGTTCGTGATGTCGGGGACCAGGAGGGCGATGGTCGCCTTGTGCCCGGACTGCAAGGCGGTGGCGAGCGGGTTCGGGCGGTATCCGAGCTGTTCGGCGACGCGCAGCACGTGTTCCCGGGTGGTGGCGTTCACCCGCCGGGGGTTGCTGAAGGTTCGGGAGACCGTCGAGGCCGCCACACCCGCTTCGGTGGCGACGTCGTAGATGGTCGTGCGCTTGGGAGTGTTCATCTCGGCCCATTTCTACCCCCGGATGACAACTTTTGGCAATCGCTTGCCACGACATGGGCCGGAAACCTAGAGTTCACGAAAGTTTGATGCACGTCACACACACGGCCGCTGATCAGCGAAAAGCCGTGCCTTGCCGACTGGAGCCGACTGGGATGAGTAAGCCCCCCGACCCGAACGACACCGGGCCGCCGCCCGCCAAACCGGTGTTGATCCGCTGGCTGGAGAAAGCCGAACTCACCACGGGCGCCCTGCTGCTGGCGGTGATCTTCGTCCTCATGCTCATCCAGGCCACCCAGCGGCACCTTCCGGTGGACGGGTGGGTCTGGACCGGCGAGCTCGCCAGGTTCGGCCTGGTGTGGCTGGCCTTCTCCCTGGCCGGATACCTGGTCGGCCGCGACGAGCACATCACCCTGAAGCTCGTCGACCACGTCGCCCGCGG
Source organism: Nocardiopsis oceani (assembly GCF_054777395.1). Classification (NCBI taxonomy): domain Bacteria; kingdom Bacillati; phylum Actinomycetota; class Actinomycetes; order Streptosporangiales; family Nocardiopsidaceae; genus Nocardiopsis; species Nocardiopsis oceani. Next base: position 24,967 of record NZ_BAAHAR010000017.1, on the reverse strand, counting down.
CTGGGTCCTGCGCGCCGTCTGGATCCTGGCCAACCTCGTCATCGCCGCGGTGTCGATCGGCTTCGTGGTCGAGTCCGCCGAGCTCGTCTTCGGCGGTACCCCGCAGACCACACCCGCCATGAACATCCCCATGTCCTGGACCTACGTCATCCCCATGGTCGGGCTGGCACTGGCAGCGCTGCGCGCCCTCGCGAACACGCTCCTGCCCGAACCCCCGGCCCTGGAGTCCCTTCCCGAGGAGCGTGTCGAATGAGCGCCGCCCTGGTCGTCACCGGCATCCTCGTCCTGCTCCTGCTGCGTGTGCCCGTCGCCTTCGCGATCCTGGGACCGACCCTGCTCTACATGGTCGTGACCGACCAATCGACGGGTCTGAGCCTGCGCACCGCCGCCCAGGAGGTCAACAGCTTCCCCCTGCTCGCCGTCCCGCTGTTCATCCTGCTCGGTGTGGTCGCCAACCACACGGGCATCGCGGACCGCATCTTCGCCTTCGCGCAGGTGTTGTTCAGCCGGGTCCGAGCCAGCCTGGGCTACGTCAACATCGGCGTGAGCGTCGGCTTCTCCTGGATCAGCGGCACCGCCCTGGCCGACGTGGCGGGTATGGGCAAGATGCTCGTCCCGGCCATGACGAGCCGCGGCTACCCGCGCAGGTTCGCCCTGGGCCTGACCGCCTCCTCCAGTCTCATCAGCCCGGTGATGCCGCCGAGCATCCCCGCGATCGTGTACGCGTCGGTCGCCGCCGTGTCCACGGCGGCGCTGTTCGCCGCCGCGGTGGTGCCCGCGTTCCTCATCGCGGGCGGCCTCGCGCTGTACGTCTTCATCTGGAGCCGCCGACAGTCCCAGCTTGCCGGACGCAAGGCCGCACCGGGCGAGTTCCGCACCGCGGCGCTGCGCGTCATCGGCCCGTTGGGGGCACCCGTAGTTCTCCTCGGCGGCATCCTCAGCGGGTTCTTCACCCCCACGGAAGCAGCCGCGGTCGGCGTCGCCTACGTCATCTTCCTCGGCTTCTGCTACCGCCGCCTGACCCTGCGCTCCTTGTGGCGCATCGCGCTCGAGACCGCCACCACCGCCGCGTCGATCGCCATCATCCTGGCCGCATCGGGACTACTCGGCTGGGTCCTTGCCCGGGAGCGGGTGCCCCAGGACATCGCCTCGTTCCTCTTGGGCTTCACCGAAAGCCCGGTGGTACTCCTGCTCCTGGTGAGCCTGGCGCTCATCCTCGTCGGCACGGTCCTGGAGCCGATCGCCGCCCTGGTCATCACCGTCCCGGTCCTGCTGCCCATCGCGCTGCAGTTCGGGATCGACCCGGTGCACTTCGGCGTGATCACGATCATCACTCTGATGATCGGCCTGCTCACCCCGCCCATCGGCGGAGTGCTCTTCGTCCTGGGTTCGGCCACGCGCACCCCGATGCACGAGGTGTTCCGCGGTACCGCGCCGTTCCTGATCCCGCTGCTGGCGGTGCTCCTCCTGCTGATCCTCGCCCCCGACCTCGTCCTGTTCCTCCCCGGATACCTCGGGCTGTAGCCGCGCCCTGACACCCGGGCCTCCAGCCACACCTCAACCGCGCACCATCCCCCAAGGAAGGTCCCACCATGAACACCGGAATCCGCATCGCGGCACTCGTCCCGGCCGCCGCTCTCGTCCTCACCGCCTGCGGCTCGGGCGGTGACGACAGCGACGGCCCCACCCTGACCTTCTCCAACAGCTACACCGACGACCACCCGCACACCCGCTGCGGCATCGACCTCGTCGCCGACCAGGTGGAGGACGCTGACGCCGGTTTCTCCGTCGACACCTTCCCCAACAGCCAGCTCGGCGACAACACCGAAACCTTCGCCTCGGTGATGTCCGGCGACATCGACATGGACGTGCAGGGGTCGGCCGCCCTGGGCTCGGCCTACGAGCCGATCGGGGTCTTCGACGCCGCCTACGCCTTCGACGACGCCGACCACATGTTCTCGTTCTTCGATTCGGAAGCTTCCGAGGACGTCAAGGAGGGCTTCGAGGAGGCCACCGACACCAAGATCCTCGACATCTGGTACTTCGGCGACCGCCACTTCACCGCCAACGAGCCCATCACCGACCCGGGCGACCTCGCCGGCCTGCGCATGCGCTTCCCGGACTCGCCCATCTCCCTCGCCAACGCCGACGCGATGGGCGCGAGCCCCACCACGGTCGCCTTCGAGGAGGTCTACATGGCCCTCCAGCAGGGGACCGTCGACGGGCAGGAGAACCCGATCGCGACCATCGACGCCGACAACTACTCCGAGGTGCAGTCCCACGTCAGCCTCACCGGGCACCAGGTCGGCTCGCAGATGATCGTGGTCTCCGGCCAGACCTGGGAGCAGCTCTCCGAGGCACAGCAGGAGGTGCTGCAGGAGGCGGTCAGCGACGTCCGCGAGGAGAACCGCGCCTGCATGGAGGAAGCGGAGGAGGAAGTCCTCACCGAGTGGGAGGCCTCCGGCGCCATGGAGGTCGTCGAAGACGTGGACGTGGACACCTTCCGCGAGCAGTCCCACGCCCACTTCCTCGACACCCTCGAGGGCGAGGAGCTGGAGCTCTTCGAGGCCTTCCGCGACGCCGAGTAGCTCGCCGGCGCGGTGGCGAGGGCCACCGCGCTCCCCTGGCGGCGTCCCCGTGCGCCCGCCCACGAACGGAATCGGAGTTTGAAGGACATGCGGCGATCCATCGCCACGGTTTCGCTCAGCGGAACCCTGGAAGAGAAACTGAGAGCGGCCGCCCGGGTCGGCTTCGACGGTGTGGAGATCTTCGAGAACGACCTCATCGCCTCACCCATGGCACCGCGCGAGATCCGCGCGCTGACCGAGGAGCTGGGGCTGAGCATCGACCTCTACCAGCCCTTCCGGGACTTCGAAGGGGTCGACGACGCTCGCCTGGCCGCCAACCTCCGCCGGGCCGAGGCCAAATTCTCCCTCATGGTCGATCTCGGTGTGGACACCGTCCTGGTCTGCTCCAACGCCACCGCGGCGGCGATCGACGACGACGCGCGGGCGGCCGCCCAGCTCCGTGCCCTGGCGGAGGCCGCCGAGCCGTACGGGGTGCGGATCGCCTACGAAGCCCTGGCCTGGGGGCGCCACGTCTCGACCTACGGGCACTCGTGGAAGCTCGTCGCCGAGGCCGACCACCCCTCCCTCGGGGTGTGCCTGGACAGCTTCCACATCCTGTCCCGGGGCGACGACCCCGCCGGGATCCGCGACATCCCCGGTGACCGGATCTTCTTCCTCCAGCTGGCCGACGCTCCGCGGATGGACATGAACGTCCTCCAGTGGAGCCGCCACCACCGCTGCTTCCCCGGTCAGGGCGGATTCGACCTGACCGCGTTCACCGACCACGTGATCGCGGCCGGCTACGAGGGCCCCCTCTCCCTGGAGGTGTTCAACGACATCTTCCGGGCGTCCGACCCCGACCGGACCGCCGCGGACGCCCTACGCTCCCTGACGGCCTTGGAGGACTCCGTGGCCCGGCTCCGGGAGCCCGCCGAGTCCGGTAGCGCCGGGGCCCCGGGTTCCGATTCCGTGGCACTCAACCGGCTGCCCGACCCGACGCCCACCGAGGGTTTCGGGTTCGTCGAGGTCGCCGCCGCCGAACCCGCCGCGCGGCGTACCCGCGCGGTCCTGGGCGCCCTGGGCTTCGCGCACACCCGCGACCACCGCTCCAAGCCCGTGGAACTGTGGGAGCACGGCCGGACGCGGATCCTCCTCAACGCCGCCGACCCGCACCTCGGACACACCTGGAGCGACGACGCCGCCGTCACCGCGCTGGGGATCCGCGTCGCCGAACCGGAGCGCGCCGCGGCACGGGCCGAACGGCTGTCCGCCCCTCCCCTGCCGCGCAGGCGCGACCCCTCCGAGGCCAAGCTGCGCGCCGTCGCCGCCCCGGACGGCACCGCCGTCTTCCTGTGCCCGTCCGGTGCCTCCGAAGAGATGACCTGGTCCGAGGACTTCTCCGCCCCGGCGGTGGAGAACGCCCGCGAGGGCACGGCGACCCCGGTCACGGGCATCGACCACGTCGGGCTCCACCAGCCCTTCGACCACTTCGACGAGGCGTCCCTGTTCTACCAAGCGCTGTTCGGCCTCCACCCGTCGGAGAGCACGGACCTGGCCTCGCCCGACGGCCTGGTGCGCAGCCGGGTGCTGACCCGCGAGGAGCCCGCGACCGGTCCGCGGATCGCGCTGAACGTGTCCGTGCTCGGCCGCGGGCACCAGGCGGACGCCGCCGGAGGGGCTCAGCACATCGCGCTGAGCTGTGACGACATCGTCGCGGTGGCCGAGGCCATGGTCGCTGCCGGTGAGCCGCCGCTGCGTGTCCCCGACAACTACTACGCCGACCTCGCCGCCAGGACGGACCTGTCCCCGGCGCGGTGCGAACAGCTGCGGGGACTGGGGATCCTCCACGACCGGGACATGGCGGGCGAGTTCCTGCACCTCTATTCGCCGCTGTTGGACGGCCGCCTGTTCTTCGAGGTCGTACAGCGGATCGGCGGATACGAGGGCTACGGGGCCGTCAACACCCCGGTCCGCATGGCGGCGCACCGAGCGGGGCGCACCGCATGACGACCAGTACGGGGAACGCCACGATGACCAGCAGGGGAAACGGTACGACCATGGGCACTTCGACGGGCAGGGACGAGACGGCCTCGTTCCTGGTGGGGCTGATCGGTTCGGGGATCGGCCCCTCCCTGACGCCGCCCATGCACGAGAGGGAAGCGGCCGAACTGGGGCGGCGGTTGGTGTACCGCAGGATCGACATCGACGTGTTGAACCTGCCGCCGGAGGCCGTGGGCGAACTCGTGCGCTCGGCGCCCCACTACGGCTTCGACGGGCTCAACATCACCCACCCCTGCAAACAGCTCGTCCTGCCCTACTTGGACGGCCTCACCCCGGACGCCGCGGCCCTGGGTGCGGTGAACACGGTGGTGTTCGACGGCCGCACCGCCGTCGGGCACAACACGGACTGGTCGGCCTTCGCCCGCTCGCTCGAACTCGGCCTGCCCGGTGCGGGCAGGGACCGCGTGGTCCAGCTGGGCGCGGGCGGGGCCGGTGCCGCGGTCGCCCACGCCCTGCTGTCCTCGAAGGTGCGCGAGCTGGTGATCGCGGACGTGGACGGAGAGCGCGCCACCGCCCTGGCCCGGGACCTGGAGACGCGCTTCCCCGGACAGCGCTGCCGCGCCTCCTCAACCACTGAGGTGGGCGAGCACCTCGCGGGCGCGGACGGACTGGTCAACGCGACCCCGATCGGGATGGCCCACCACCCGGGGATGCCGGTGGCGGTCGAACACCTGCGCCCTTCTCTGTGGGTGGCAGACATCGTCTACCGTCCGCTGCGCACCGAGCTCCTCACCGAGGCGGAGCGGATCGGCTGCCCGACCCTGAGCGGCGGAGGCATGGCGGTGTTCCAGGCGGCCCAAGCGTTCGAGCTCATCACGGGTATCGCACCGGACCACGACCGCATGATGGCCCACTTCGGCTCGCTCGGGTAGACCGGGCGGCTATCCCTGTGGTGCCTTGCGGTGCCGTGCGCGGCGCCAGCGTTCACGTATCTGGACGATGGTGCCGCGCACGACCCGCATGAAGTGGGCGAGTTCGGCCATCCGCGCCCCGGCCGGGGTCCCCGGACCCAGGAGGTGCGCGCCGCGTCGGGCTCCGTCCTCCCAGGGGGCGAAGAGTTCCTCGCGCCGGGCGAACGTCTCCACCCAGTCCCCGCTGAACCGGTAGAGCTCCCGCCGCTGGCCCGGCAACCGTTCCCGCCGGACGAGGGAGAAGGCCTCCAGGAAGCGCACCGCTTTGGAGACGGCTCCGGGGCTCACCGCGAGTCTCACGCACAGCTCGTGCGCGTTCAGGGCCCCGGCGTCGGTGACCAGCAGGTGCGCGAGGACGCGGGCGGGCATGCGCGGTGTACCGGAGAGCATGATGACGCCCGCGAAGTCCTCGGCGAAATCGCGTACGCGTCCCGTGTCGGTCTCTGTGTCGGCCGGGGCGGTCCGCGGAGTGGCGTGTGCGGCCCGGTGGAGATCGTTTCGTCCCCTGCGGGCACGCCGGTGCGTTTCCTGCTGCGCGCGATCGGGCGCATAGCCCGCGCGCCCGCCGTTGCGCGCCACCTCCCGGCTGACGGTGGAGGTGGGTCGGCCGAGATCCCGCGCGATGGCGGCATAGCCTTCTCGACTGCCTAGACCGGCCGCAATGCGTTCGCGCTCTCTCGCGGTCAGCCGTGCGCCCGGCATACGGCATCTCCCTCGAGGGTTCGTTGCAATGAGCATGGATGATTGACGACGATCATTGCAATACTCTGCCGCGTGCAACAGGTGGCACAGTTCTCATATGCCACTCTTATGCGGACTTGATACCGGGTTCGCTTTCCCATGGCTCAGACCCACCCCTGGCAGAGTGTTCACGGACGGGGAAATTGATTCTAGCGTTCAGAACATGACCCTTCACAGCCACAAGCCGGAGACTGTCCCCGTAGTGATCATCGGAGCGGGCCCGGTCGGCCTGAGCCTGGCGCTGGGCCTGGCCCGGCACGGGGTCCGCTCGGTGCTGCTGGAACGCGAGCGGACGACCAGCGAGCGCTCCAAGGCCCCGGCCCTGCACCTGCGTACCCGCGAGATCCTGCGGCAGTGGGGCGTGGAGCACGTCCTTCGGGAGGCCGGAACCCTCTTGGAGACGATGCCGGTGTACACGGCCTCCGGGCGCCGAATGCTGGAGTTCGACTTCACCCGACTGGCCGGGGAGGCCGAACGGCCCGGGATCCTCTTCCTGGAACAGGGCAGTACCGAGCGCCTGCTCCTGGAAGCACTGCGGGCCACCGGGCACTGCGACATTCGCTTCGGCGCCGACGTCACCTCGGTGGAACCCGGAACGGACAGCACGGCCGTCACCTACACGGACGAGGGGGTCAGCCGCGTGGTGCACGCGCGCTACACGGTGGGCTGCGACGGAGCGGGCAGCATGGTCCGCGCCTCCCTCGGGCTCTCCTTCGACGGCGCCACGCTGCCGGTGCGGGCCACGCTCGCCGACGTGCGGGTGACGGACGACCGCGACGGCCTGCCGTGGCCGCGCAACCACAACGGGGCGCGGGGCATCACCGGAGCACAGCGCCTGGCGCCCGGGCACTGGCGCCTGATCAGGGTGGAGTCGCAGGGAACCTCCCCGATCAGAACGGCGAAGGGCGGTCGAACCCGGGCCGGGACCGGGGACGGGGACGTCACTGAGCAGGAGGTGGGCGGCTGGGTACGCGAAGTGCTGGGTCCGGGCCCCGCACCGGTGATCTGGGCGAGCCGCTTCCAGTTCCAGCGGCGCTCCGCGCCGCGCTACCGCATGGGGCGGGTCCTGCTCGCCGGGGACGCGGCCCACGTCTTCCCGCCGGTCATGGGCCAGGGCATGAACGCCGGGATCCAGGACGCGCACAACCTCGCGTGGAAGCTCGCCGCCGCGCTGGACGGCGGGGACGCCGAGCCCCTGCTTGCCTCCTATGACGAGGAGCGCCGACACGCCGTGGGCGCCGTCTCCCGGTACGTGGAGCGCCGCGCGCGGCTGGGGGTCCAGGCACCCCGGGCGGTGCGCTCCGCGATGTTGGCGGTGATGCGGCTCGCGCTGGCCGTGCCCGCAGCACGCAACCGGAGCCTGCGCAGCCTCGCCATGCTCGACCGCGGATACGGCGCCTCACCACTGCTGGACCCGGCCGACCGCGCTGCCGGGGTGCGGCTGCCCGACCCCGAACTCCGCGGACCGGAAGGTGAGCGCCTCCGGTTGCACGGCGCACTGCCCGCCGGAGCCGCGCTCCTGCACCTCGACGACCAAGAAGTGTCGGCCGGGAAGACCGCCCGGCTCGCGGAGACCGAGGGGTTGCCGGTTCTGCACGTCGGCCCGGGCGGTTACCGCGACCCCTCCGGGACCCTGCGCGCGCTGCTCGGCGCGCGGCAGGGGTGGATCCTGGTCCGGCCGGACCGCCACGTGGCCTGGGCCCGCACCGGCTCCGAAGGGCTGGCCCCCGCCGCCCGCCAAGCCCTGGGCCGCCCCGGCGGGCACTCTGGCCGCCACACGACTGCTTGACCATGATCGAGCATGTGGAGCCCCGGACCGCTGTGAGCCCTACCGTTCGGATGCCTCGGTGACCGGTTGCCTGAGGAGAGTGCGCAGCTTCTCGGGTGCGGTCTTGCGGAAGTCACTGAAGTAGATCTCGTGGTGCTTGCCGACCATGCGCAGTCCGTTCTCGGGAACGAACTCGTGGTGCAACCGCGCCAGGACAGGAGCTTCGTCGTCGAAGGAGCCGACGTGCAGCGTCTGCACGCACCGCCCCTCGGACAGGTTCTCCAGGCGGACGTCATCGAGGCGCGTCGGCCGATTCTTCGCGCCCGCCTGCTCGACGGCGGCGTCGACCATGCCCGCCTCGATCCAGTCCGGGACCATGAGCATCAGGGTCCAGAACCACCGGGACTTGTCGCGCTCGGTGGTGAACGAGTCCATGTCTTCGGCCCACCACAGGCCTTCCAAGGGCGGAACGACGTAATCCCGCGCGAGATCGCGTTTGCTGGCGAACTTCAGCTTGTACGCCACGGGATACAGCGCTTCCACCGCGCCGACGAACGCCGTAGCGGTATTGGGGTCGCCGTGCCCGTCAACCATCAGGTACCGCATATCGGGCACGTCCACGACCCGGAACCGGCCCCGTCGCGCCTGGTAGGCGTCGAGAGACTTCTTGAAATCGGTCTTGTCGGCCATCGGGCACCTGAGCTCTTCGTCGATCCGTGCCAGACGACAGTATCGGCCGTGGACCGCCCACCACCGAGCCCCAAGGCCCGACCCCGGGTGGCGAAGCACGCGCGTACCATCCCCAGCCCCAGCAGCTACCACCCTTCAGAAACCGTCACCCCAGCAGGCATAGAACCCGTAGGCGACCGCACCCCTGGAAGAACCCCCTGCGGTGCGGCCCTGGGAAACGGCCGACGGCCTCACATGTGTGCGGCGCCGCTCCGGATCGCTTCCCGGATACGGAGGTAGGTGCCGCAGCGGCAGATGTTGCGGATACCGTCCAGGTCGGTGTCGGTGATCTCCCGCCCTTCGTCGGCGGCGCTGCGAACCAGCGCCACGGCGGTCATGATCTGGCCGGGCTGGCAGTAGCCGCACTGGGAGACGTCCTGTTCCAACCAGGCTTCCTGCATGGGGTGCAGGTCCTGGCCGACGGTGTCGGGGAGCCCTTCGATGGTCGTGATCTCGTCGGCTTCGTCGATGTCGCCGACCGGAACGCTGCACGGCGTGACCGCCCTGCCGTTGACGTGGCTGACGCAGGCCCGGCAGACGCTGATGCCGCAGCCGTACTTCGGCCCGGTGACGCCGAGGAGGTCGCGCAGGACCCACAGCAGCCGCACGTCGTCGGCGACGTCCACGGTGACCTGCTCGCCGTTGAGGTGGAAGGTGTGCTCGGGCATGGGGGCTTCCTCGCTCTTAGTCCTCGAGGCCGTCGGTGGGCGATGCGGGGATCGGTGGCACGGTCGGTATCGGGTCGAAGGACACGTCCCCGTGGTTGATGGGGAAACGGGTGGGCATGGTGCCGGTGGCCCGCCCGTAGGCGCAGGCGACTGCGGCCTTGGCCGGTGCGACGGCCAGTTCTCCCGCGCCGCCGGGCTCTCCGGTCGCCGGCATGACGATGACTTCGACGTTCGACGGCGTGTTCCACTGGCGGGTGTAGAAGTAGTTGTCCCAGCTCGTCTCCAGGAAGTGGCCGTCCTCCAGGTGCAGGCTGGAGGTCAGGGCGAGCGCGATGCCGTCCATGATGCCGCCCTGCATCTGTGCCTCCAGCCCGCGCGGGTTGACCGCGAGGCCGACGTCCACGGCGAGGACCACCTTGGTCACGCGCGGGCCCGCCGCACCGTTCTGAACGGGGCGCTCGACGGTCTCGGGCCGGCAGTCGATCTCGACCAGGACGGCGCACTCGGCCTTGTACTCGTGCATGTAGGCGATGCCCTGTGCCGTGTCGGCGGGCATCTCCCGGCCCCATTCGCCGACTTCGGCGACCTTGTCCAGAACCGCGTGAGCGCTCTCGCCGGTCAGGAGTTCGCGCCGGAACTCGTAGGGGTCGCGGTCCAACTCCTGCGCCAGTCGATCGACCATGAGCTCGCGTGCGCACACCACGTTCGGTGAGTACACGTTGCGCATGCTGCCGGTGTTGAATCCCCGGTTGACCTCGTGGAGCAGGCGGCTGCTGCTGCCGAAATCGTAGGACAGGGCCTGGGAGAGCTGGAAGAACACCTGCGCGAACGTGCCGTCGAGCCCCGGTATCTCCGCGGCCATGGCGGTGACGACGTCGCCGAACCCGTGGCTCAGGTCGGTGGAGACACTGGTGTGCCTCTGGTCGTAGCGGAGCACGCGGTCACCGATGTGGGAGATGCGCACGCGCGAGGTGGCCATGGGCTGGGTGCGGCCCTGCCGGGCGTCGTCGGCGCGGTGCCACATGAGCCGGACGGGTTTACCCATCTCCTGCGACGCCTCCGCTGCCTCCAACGCGGCGTCGAAGAACAGCTTGCGTCCGAAGGAACCGCCGCTCTCGGTGACGTGCACGGTGACCGCGCTCGGTCTGAGACCGATCTTCTCGGCGATCGCGCCCCGCGCGGCGATCGGCGCTTTGAGACCCGACCAGATCTCGGCGCTGTCCGAGCGCACGTCGGCGATCGCGCAGTTGGGTTCCAGGGCGCTGCTGTTGCGGAAGTGGAAGGTGAACCTCTCGTCCACCGTGGAGCTGCCCGGGGGTGCCGGGCGCATCGGTAGCTCCGCGTCTTCGAGCTCCTGGCGCACGTCCTCGTCGGACAGCCCTTCGACGGTGCCCGAGGTCCAGGACACCTCCAGGGCACGCACGGCGTCGATGCACTGCCCGAAGGTCTCGGCCCTGACGGCTACCCCGGTGGTGATGACGGCGACGTCGGTGACGCCCGGCATCTCGAGGACTTCGCCGGTGTTGGCGACCGATTCGGAGGTGCCGTTGATGGTCGGGGCCCTGGCGATCATCGTCGGCAGGGCGTCGGGCACGTCGAGGTCCATGGCGAACTTCTTGCGCCCGGTCACCGCGTCCGCTCCGTCGATGCGGCTCTGCGGCTGGCCGATGACGCTGAAGTCCTCCTCTGCTTTGAGTTCCACGCTGACCTGTTCGGTGCTCTCGCTCGCGGCCTTGGCCGCGAGGGAGCCGATCTCCATACTCTGCCCCGAGCCGTCGGTGACCATGCCGTCCCGCAGGGTCAGATCATCGGCATGTGAGCCGAGTTCGTTCGAGGCCGCCTCCATCAACCGCACACGTGCGATGGCAGCGGCGGTCCGGATCGGCGTGTAGGTCGAGATCGTCGTGTTCGAGGCCCCGGTGAGCTGGTTGAAGACCAGTTCCGGTCTGGCGTCGGCCAGGGTGACCCGGATCTGGGAGACGGGCACGTCCAGTTCCTCGGCGATCAACATGGCGGTCGAGGTGTTGATGCCTTGGCCGACCTCTGCGCGCGGCAGATCGAACGAGACCGTGTTGTCCTCGTGGACCTCGACCCTGATCAGGTTCGACGTCGGTTTGGCCGCCAGCGTCATCACGTCGTTGAGGTCGACGACTTCGGTGACGTCCGACGTCTGCGCCTCGTCGGCCTCGTCCGCCGATGCGGCCCTGGTCGGGCCGAGGTCGGCCGCGGTGACCAGGGTCGTTCCGGCCAGCACGTACCCGATAAAGCGCCGCCTTCCGACGACATGCGGGCCGGGCCGTGGTTCAGGGGGTTCTGCGGGTTCGCTCATCGGTTCGGTCTCGTCATTCCTTTTCGTCGCGGCCGTATGGCGGGCGCTGGCCCGGGTGCGGGTCTGCGGCACCTCGACCGTGTACTGCAGACCCGCGGATCCACCCGCTGCCGCTGGACGGGGCGTCGGCGGGGTGGGCTCAGTAGTCAGGGCGGTTGGCCGTGGGAATCTCGATGCTGATCGGCTCCGCCTCCGAGAGGAAGAGCAGTGTCGCTCGGCGCAGGATCTCGTCGAAGTTCCAGTAGAGGGTGCTCGTGCCGGGGAACGTGTCGAGCACACCCTCCCGGACGGCGATGAACGGCTCCCAGAAGCGGTCGAGCGCCCGGTCCCATACTGGTTCCCTGGGGATCTCCAACCACTCGGCGATCTCGTCGCCGAGCGTGTAGCGCGTGAACGCGCCGAGGACCGGCCGGGAGACGATGCCGGCGTCGACTTCCTCCCCTAGGCCGAGGAGGAGGTCGGCCAGGTCGACTCCTTCGCGGGTGGGTGCGAGGATCGGGTCGAGAACCTGTTCGGCCTGTTCGTCGGCGGCGTCCCAGGAGGCGGGGATGAACTCGTCGTCGACCCCCAGCATGTGGGCACCGAGTTGCCAGGTGTGCAGGAACCCCTCGGTCTCCTCGTCCGCCATCGGCACCTCCCACTCCACCAGGTTGCGCATCACCGTCGTCGCCAGGCTGTGCCAGGTGACCATGATGTCCGCTTGGCTGATCGGGATCTCCTCCGGTGCGGCCTCAACCCAGTGCGGGGACTGCGGAAGCAGGTGGCGCACCGCGGCATGGACCAGCCGGGTCTTGACCGCGGTCACGATCATCTCGCCGTCGGGCTGGTAGCCGTTGGGGGACATGATGTCGTAGCCGAGTTTCGCGGTCTTGGCGATGCGCGCCTTCATGTTCGCGCCGCCCTTGGAGTAGTAGACCGACAGGGCTTCCTGCGGGATGACCGTGGCCATCATGCCGCTCGCCAGCCCGTACAGGACACCGAGGTAGAGGCCGCGCTTCTCGTTGAACTCCACCGAAGCTGCCAGCTTGTCCTGGTCGGTCCACGAGGGCAGTTCGCGCGCCTCTTCCATGAACTCGCGGAGTTCGCTGGGCAGGCCGTCGGGCAGGGGTTGGTCGTTGCGAGTCCACTGGCGCAGCAGCTCGTTGACTTCGGGGACCATGCCGTCCTCCAGGAGGGAGGACACCACGGGGTCGGCCTTCTCGTCCCAGATCAGCCGGGGGTCGACGCCGGTTCCGGAACCGGCCACGGACTGGTCCGCGGGCCAGGTCCAGTCGGTCAGGGACCGTGCTCGGGCCGGAGAGATCATGCTCATGGCTCCGAGCGCTCCCAGAGCACCACCGGAGACCAGTATCGTCCGTCTGTTGATTTCCTTCATGCCGGTAACTCCTTCGCCGGGCCGGTCGGCTGCCGAGGCCCGAAAAGAGGGGGGGTGAGTTGGCAGGGGTGAGTCTGCGAAATCGGGTTAAGGGCCGGGTTAACCGGATTGTTTGTTCGGGAGGGTTTTTCGGGGAGGGTGTCCGCCATTCACCGAACGCGTCAGGACCTGACGCAGCATCAGTAGTCGGGGCGGTTTTTCGTGGGGATTTCGATCTTGGTCTCCTCGCCGTCGGTAAGGGCGAGCAGGTTGTACTGCCGGATCATTTCCTCAAGGGTCCACGCGATCTCCGGCACCATCGGCCGGTCGATCACTCCTTCGCGAAACTTCACGAACGCGGGCCAAGCCCGGGGAATCAGATCGTCCCAGCGGTCTTCACGCGGGATCTCGATCCAGTCGGCCGTCTCGTCACCGACCAGGAACCGGGCGAGTGAGTTGACCAGCGGGCGGGAGGCACTGCCGATCCGGTCGGACAGCTGGCCGAGCAGCGTGTCGGCGAGGACGACGCCTTCTTCGGTCGGCCCCATGTTCCGGGCCATGATCTGGTCGGCCTGTTCGTAGGCGGCCTCCCAGGTGGCGGGGATGTACTCCTCGGAGATCCCGAGGACGGCCGCGGTGACCTGCCACACGTGCAGATAGGCCTCTGCCTCGTCCTGGGAGATCGAGACGTCCCACTCCGCCATCTTGCGCATGGCGAAGGTCGGCAACGTGTGCCAGGTGACCAGCATGTCCTCCTGGTTGATCGGGATGTCCTCTTCCGCCGACTCCCGCCAGTGCTCGGACTGGGGCAACAGGTGCCGCACCGCCGCGTGCACCAGCCTGGTCTTCACGCACTCGACCACGCACGTGCCTTCGGGCTGGAAGGCGTCCAGCGAACCGACGGAGAAACCGAAGATGCTCGTCTTGGCCACACGGCTCTCCATGTCCGCGCCGCCTTGGGAGTAATAGACCGAACGCGCCTCTTGGGGGATGGCGCAGGCGAGCATGCCCCCGCCCGGGCCGTTGGACAGGTTGAGGTAGAGCCCGTGGGTCTTGTTGAACTCGGCTGCGGCCGCGAGCTTGTCGTGGTTGACCCATGAGGGCAGTTGGCGGGCCTCTTCCATGAAGTCCCGCAGATCCGAGGGCAGCCCGTCGGGTAGCGGCTGTTCGTTGGTCTCCCAGTTCCACAGCAGTTCGTTGACCTCGGGGACGGCACCCCGTTCCAGCAGCGACTCCAGAAGCGGGTCCGCCACCGTGTCCCACACCTGGTGCGGGTCGAGGCCGGCGCCGGAGCCGGCTACCGAGTTGGTAGGCGACCAGGTCCAACCGACCATCGACCGTGCCTGAGCCGGTGCCGCCGCCACGAGCGCACCGAACGCGCCGGCCGCAATCAGGGCCTGACGCCTGCTGACCTGCCCCATGGGTGATTTCCTCTCGAAACATAGGATCGATTGATACTGTGATACGCGACTTGCTACTTCGTATCATCAGCGAAACACACGTTTTCCCGGAACGCCAGACCCGCTGTCCAATGGATTCACCACTCTTATGGGAACCCGGCCCCCGGCTGGAACCTTTGTCCAACCCGGAAAGGGGACCCGGCGCAGTGGCGCCCGGTACCCGCGCTGGTTCCCCACCTGCCGTCCCCGACAGACAAGGAAACGACGTTGGACCCTGTACTCTCTGTTCTCATGGCGCCCTCAGAATCGGAATCGCTCCTGGAACGCGCGTACGCCGACGCGGTCGGCCACGCGGAGGAACACGACGCGACCACGACACGAGTACTCGACGCCGCCTATGAACAGTTCTGCCGCATGGGTATCCGGCGTTCGACCATGGAGGACGTCGGCCGACGGGCCGGGGTCTCCAGGATCACGGTCTACCGCCGCTTCACCACCAAGGACGCCCTCGTCGAAAACGTGGTGCGCCGGGAGTTCCGCCGCTACTTCGACCGGTTCCTCACCGACATCGAACGGGCGGAGTCGGTCGCCGAACGCGTGATACTCGGCTTCGCCAGCTCCCTGCGGGCTATACGCGCGCATCCGCTGATCGGTGTCCTCCTGGACGCCGAACCGGACGTGGTGGTGCCCTCCATGATCAGTGACGGCGGGCGCACCCTGGCGACCGTGCGCGCCTTCGTCGCCGGGCAACTCCGCCTCGAACAGCAGGCGGGCACCATCTCTCCCGACTTGGAGGTCGATCGCGTGGCCGAACTGATGGTCCGCGTCTCCGCCTCCTTCCTGATCGTCCCCAGCCACCTCGTCGACCTCGACGACGACGCGGAGCTCCACGCCATAGCCGAACAGTTCCTGGTGCCCATGCTCGACCGTCCGGAACAGGGCCGGGGCCGCTCCGGAAACTGACGGGGACCGGCGGCACGGACCGTGGGAGCTGCCCCACGGGTCCGCGCCGCCGGCATCCGCAGGCCTCACCCGTAGCGTTCGCCTCGTTCGGCCTTGACCACCAGGGACTCCGGCGGTTCGAACCGGTCGCCGTAAGAGGAAGCGAGCTGCTCGGCCCTGGAGACGAAGCCGGGCAGGCCGCCCGGGTAGCCGTTGACGTACTGCAGTGCGCCTCCGGTCCAGGGAGGGAAGCCGATACCCAGGAGCGAGCCGACGTTGGCGTCGGGCACCGACCGCAGCACCCCTTCGTCGAGGCAGCGCACCGTGTCGAGAGCCTCGGCGAACAGCATCCTCTCCTTCATGTCCTTGAACGGGATGACGTGCCCGGGAACGGTGAAGTGTTCTTGCAGCCCGGGCCAGAGCCCGACGCGTTCGCCGTCCACGTACTCGTAGAAGCCCGCCCCGGACGCGCGCCCTCCCCGGGCGAACTCGTCGATCATGCGGTCCACCACGGCATCCGATGCGTGCGGCCGCCACTGTCCACCTTCGGCCAGGACCGCGGCCTTGGTCTCCTCCCGGATCTTGCGCGGCAGGGACAGGGTCAGCTCGTCCATGAGGCGCAGCGGCGGTGCCGGGTAGCCCGCCTGCGCCCCTGCCTGCTCGATGGAGGCGGGGTGCAGTCCTTCACCGAGCATCGCGACGGCCTCGTTGACGAACGTGCCGATGACGCGGCTGGTGAAGAACCCCCGGCCGTCACCGACCACGATGGGGGTCTTGCCGATCCGCTGGGCGACGTCGACGGCCTTGGCGAGGGTGGCGTCGCTGGTGCGGCTCCCGGTGATGATCTCCACCAGCGGCATTCTGTCCACGGGAGAGAAGAAGTGCAGGCCGATGAAGTCCTCCGGGCGTTCCAGCCCTTCGGCCAGCCCGGTGATCGGCAGCGTGGAGGTGTTGGAGCCCAGGACCGCGCCGGAGGTGACGGCGGACTCGACCTCGCCGAAGACCTTGTGCTTCAGGTCGGGGTCCTCGAAGACCGCCTCGATCACCAGGTCGCAGTCGCCCAGGTCCGTCACGGTGGTGGTCGGAAGGATCCGTGCGAGGAGGTCGGCGGCGTCCTCCTCGAACATCCGGCCCTTGGCCACGGCCTTGGCGACCAGCTTCTCGGAGTACCGCTTCCCCTGTTCGGCCGCTGACTGTTCGACGTCCTTCAGCACGACCCGCAGGCCGGACCGCGCACACGCGTAGGCGATACCGGCCCCCATCATGCCCGCGCCCAGGACCCCCACCGTCCGGGGCCGGAACTCCTCGTGCCCGGCCGGTCGGTTGCCGCCGCTCTCAATGTGCTGCATGTCGTAGAAGAAGGCCTGCATCATGTTCTTCGCGACCTGGCCGGTCATCAGCTCCACCAGGTAGCTCGTCTCGACCTCCTGGCCCGTCTCGAGGTCCAGCTGCGCGCTCTCGACCGCGGCGGCGAGGATACTGCGCGGGGCCGGCATGTTCGCGCCCTTGATCTGCTTGCGCAGGTTCGAAGGGAACGCGGGGAGCATGGCCCTGACCTTGGGGTGCGTCGGTGCGCCCCCGGGCATGCGGTAGCCCGGGAGATCCCACGGCTGCGCGGCCTCCGGGTGTGCCAGAACCCATTCCCGGGCCTTGGCCAGCAGTTCCTCCGGCGAGTCGGCCAGCTCGTGCACCAGGCCTTCGGCCAGCGCATCGGCCGGACTGTACCGCTGACCCCGCAGGAGGACGTCCGTCAGCCCTTTCTCCAGCCCCAGGAGCCGGACCGTTCGGCTGACGCCCCCGATCCCGGGGAGCAGGCCGAGAGTCACCTCCGGCAGGCCGATGCGGCTGTCCGACACGTCCAACGCGACCCGGTGGTGACAGGCGAGCGCGATCTCGAACCCACCGCCCAGGGCCGTACCGTTGACCGCCGCGGCCACGGGACGGCCGAGCGTCTCCAGACGGCGCAACTGGGCCTTCATCGTGGCGCACAGCTCGCTGAGGTCCGCCGCGTCCTCCCGTCGGGCCCGGATCATGGCGGCGACGTCACCGCCGGCGAAGAAGCTCTTCTTCGCGGAGGTGAGCACGACACCGGTGATG
The DNA here is from genome assembly GCF_054777395.1 of Nocardiopsis oceani. Taxonomy (NCBI): domain Bacteria; kingdom Bacillati; phylum Actinomycetota; class Actinomycetes; order Streptosporangiales; family Nocardiopsidaceae; genus Nocardiopsis; species Nocardiopsis oceani. The sequence goes on along the minus strand of NZ_BAAHAR010000017.1, from coordinate 7,400 downwards.
GACTCCCGTTCGGCCTCCAACCGGTCGACCACGGCCGCCATCGAGTCCACGTAGGTCCCGTTCATGGTGTTGACCGGATGGTCCGGGTCGTCCATCGTCAGCACGACGACGCCGTCCTCCCCCCGGTCCCAAGCGAACATGTCTGTGTCGGGCATCGGCACGGTGCATCCTTTCGACATCGTTTTCACGGGTGCGGGGCTCACAGGCGCTCGATCACCGTGGCGATCCCCATGCCGCCGCCCACACACAGGCTGACCACGGCACGTCGTTCCTCTCGGCGCTCCAGCTCATCCACGACGGTGCCGACCAGCATCGCCCCGGTGGCACCGAGCGGATGCCCCATGGCGATCGCTCCGCCGTTGACGTTGACCTTGTCCCAGGGCAGGTCGAGATCCCTGACGTACTTGAGCACGACGGAGGCGAAGGCCTCGTTGATCTCGAAGAGGTCGATGTCGGCCACGGTCAGCCCGGCGAGATCAAGGGCCTTCCTCGTGGCGGGCGCCGGGCCGGTGAGCATGATCGTCGGGTCGGCGCCGCTGACCACGCCGGTCACGATCCGGGCGCGGGGTTCGAGCCCGAGGTCCTTCCCGACCTGTTCGGACCCGACCAGGACCAGCGCGGCGCCGTCGACGATCCCCGAAGAGTTGCCCGGTGTGTGCACGTGGTCGATGCGCTCGACCCAGTGGTACTTCTGCAGCGCTACGGCGTCGAAGCCGCCCATGTCGCCGATGTCCGCGAAGGAGGGCCTGAGCGCGGCGAGACCGTCCACGGTGGTGTCCGGGCGCATGTGTTCGTCCTGGGCCAGCAGCGGAATACCGTTGCGGTCGCGGACCGGGACCACCGACTTCTCGAAGTAGCCGCCCGACCAGGCCCGGGCGGCCCGCTCCTGCGAACCCACCGCGTAGGAGTCGACGTCTTCCCGGGAGAAGCCCTCGATGGTGGCGATCAGGTCCGCGCCGGTGCCCTGGGGGACGAAGTAGGTGTCGTAGTTGGTCTCGGGGTCGTCGCTCATCGGCCCGCCGTCGCTGCCCATCGGCACCCTCGACATGGATTCCACGCCGCCGGCGAGCACCAGCTGTTCCCATCCGGAGCGGACCTTCTGCGCGGCCGTGTTCACCGCTTCGAGCCCGGAGGCGCAGAACCGGTTGACCTGCACCCCGGCGACGTGGTCGGGCAGGTCGGAGGCCAACGCGGCGGTCTTGGCGATGTCCATGCCCTGGTCGCCCACTGGTGAGACCACGCCCAGGACGACGTCGTCGATCCGGTCGGTGTCCAGTGCGGGGTGGCGCCGACGCAGCTCGTCGATGAGCCCGGTCACCAGTGACAGGGGCTTGACCCGGTGGAGGGATCCCTTCTTGCCCCGGCCCCTCGGTGTCCGGATCGCGTCGTAGATGAATACCTCGGTCGTCACTGGTGTGCCGTCCTTTCCTCCCGAGGGCCAGCCCGGGCTTGTGTGTCCGCGTGACGCAACGGCCGACGCGCGCATGGTTCCACCCATGATCACCCTTGTTGCCTGATTGTCAATAGGAACAAGAAGGTCTCTTGCGCCTGACTTCCTGATGATTCCGCATCACTACTGAACATTGGACGGGGATCGATTTTGATCTATTGACATCAGGACAACAGGCATACAGTGTGGTGCCATTCACACTGGCGGCCCACGACGAAGGGACCGATCCGTGACGACCGCGGACCAGGTGCTGCACGCCGTTGAGGGACAGACGATCCCCCGGTTGCTGCGCCGCAACGCCCAGCACTTCCCCGACCACCCCGCCCTCACCAGCGGCCCCGGCCCCGAAGCGACCACGTGGACCTGGTCACGGCTGCGGGACGAGGTCGCCTCCCTCACGCGCGGTTTCGCGCTTCTCGGCCTCCAACCCAACGACCGGGTCCTGATCGCGATGTCCAAACGGCCCGAACACTGGGTCGTCGACCTGGCCGCGATCCATCTCGGTGCCCTGGCGTGCACCACGTACGAGACTCTGAGCACCGAACAGATCCGCTACATCGCGCATCACAGCGCGGCCGCAGTCATCGTCCTGGAAAGCCGGGACCAGTGGCTGCGCTGGCAGCCCGTCCTGGACGAGCTGCCGGACCTGCGGGCCGTCGTCGTCCTCGACAGCGACCTGCTCCAGCCCAAGGACCGACGGTTCATCAGTTACGCCGGACTGCGCGGGGACACAGTGCCCACGTCGGACAGCCCGGAGTTCGAGGAGCTGACCGACGCCGTCACCACGGACCAGCCGCTGACCCTCGTCTACACGTCGGGCACCACGGGCAACCCCAAGGGCGTCGTGCTGTCCCACCGCAACGTCATCCACGAGTCCTTCATGCAGGACCAGCTCTTCAAGGTGCCCGAGCACCCGCGATCCGTGGCCTACCTGCCGTTGGCGCACATCGCCGAACGCGTGCTCGGCATCTACATGCCGATCTGCAACACCGGACACGTCACCATCTGCGCGGACCAGAAGGAGCTCCTCCCGGCCCTGCTCGCGGTCCGGCCGAACGGCTTCTTCGGTGTTCCCCGCGTGTGGGAGAAACTGGCCGCTGGATTGCGGTCCAGGCTCGACCAGCTCCCCGCGGAGGCCGCCACCACCGTGGACCAGGCCCGGGAGACCGCCTTGCAGGTCTTCCGGCTCCGCTCCGAAGGCCGGGAGGTGCCGCCGGAGCTGGCCGCGAAGCGCGAACTCCTCGACCGGGAGGTACTCAAACCGATCCGGGCCGCCATCGGCCTCGACGAGTGCGAGCGGACCTTCAGCGGCGCGGCGCCCATCCCTACGGCGGTCCTGGAGTCCCTCGCCGGCGTGGGGCTCTCCGTCTACGAGGTGTGGGGTCTCAGCGAGACCACCGGAGCCGCGACCGTGAGCACCCCCGAGGACTTCCAGCTGGGCGCGGTGGGCAGGCCCGGGCCGGGGATGGAGGTCACGACCGCCGACGACGGGGAGCTCCTCGTACGGGGCCCCGTGGTCTTCCCCGGATACCTGGACGGCGACGGAACCATCGTTTCGGCCACCGACGACGACGGCTGGCTGGCGACCGGTGACATCGGCGCGGTGAACGGCCGGGGGATCGTCTCCGTCACCGACCGCAAGAAGGAGATCATCATTACCTCTGGGGGCAAGAACATCGCCCCCACCAAGATCGAGTCCTCCCTGAGGTCCCACCCCCTCATCGCGCAGGCGGTGGCGATCGGTGACGCCCGGCCCTACGTCACCGCGCTGCTCGTCCTCGACGACGAGGGGGCGCCGGCCTGGGCGCGTTCGCAGGGGATCGGCACCGAGGACCTGGACGAGCTGGCCGACCACCCTTAGGTGCTCAAGGCGCTCGACGAGACCGTCGAACAGGCGAACGCGGCCCTCTCACACGTCGAGCAGGTGAAGAAGTACCGGGTCCTGGCGGGCCCGTGGACCGCGGAGTCCGGTGAACTGACACCCAAGCTGAGCCTGAAGCGCAGGGTCATCGGGGAGAAGTACGCCGACGTCGTCGACTCGCTGTACTGAGCGCTCCAGCCAACTGGGCACGTCAGCCAGGGGGATCGGGTGCCCTCCCGGGAGGGCACCCGATCCCCCTGCGCGCGGCGCGGCTACCGGTGGCCGCCAGCGGGACTACACGTGCCGTCCCATGTCCTCGTGGGTGTGCCGGGCCCAGCCGCCGCTCGGCACGAGTGCCGGCAGCCGTCGGGAGACCAGCTCCTCGGCTTCGGCCACGATACGGTCGACGGCGTCCCTGACCGTAGGAACGTCGTCGATGAGGCCCTGAGCCAGGCTGACACTCCAGATCCCGGCCTCGAGGTCGCCCTCCTCGAACACCCTGCGGCCCCGGGCTCCGGCGACCAGCTCCCGAACGTCGGGGAACCCGCCGCCGTCGTCCAGGATCTCGACGACCTTCCTACTGACGGAGTTGCTCGCCACCCGCGCCGTGTTGCGCAGGGACCTGAAGATCAGTTCGGTCTCCACCTCACTGCCGGCGACGATCTGCTCCTTGACCCGCTCGTGCACCGGCGACTCGGCCGTGCACAGGAACCTGCTACCCATGCTGACGCCGTCGGCGCCCAGCGCGAGGGCCGCGGTCAGCCCCCGGCCGTCCGCGAACCCGCCGGAGGCGATCATGGGGATCGACAGCCTCCTCGCCGCCGCCGGGATGAGAACGAGCCCGGGGATGTCGTCCTCGCCCGGGTGCCCGGCGCATTCGAAACCGTCGATGCTCACCGCGTCGACACCCACCCGCTCGGCGGTGAGCGCATGCCGCACGCTGGTGCACTTGTGCAGGACCTTCACGCCGGCCGCGCGGAACTCCGGCATGTGGTCGGCCGGGTTGAAACCGGCGGTCTCCACCACCTCGATCCCGCTCTCGATGATCGCCCGCCGGTACTCGTCGTAGGGCGGCGGGTCGATGGACGGCAGGATGGTGAGGTTGACGCCGAACGGCCTGTCGGTCATCTCCCGGCACCGCTGGATCTCACGGACCAGTGCTTCCGGGGTCGGTTGGGTCAGGGCGGTCAGGAACCCGAGCGCGCCCGCTTCGGCCACGGCCGAGACGAGGCCTGCCCTGCCCACCCACTGCATTCCGCCTTGGACGATCGGGTGTTCGACGCCGAAGGCCTCACAGAACCGGGTTTTCAGCACCCCCGCACCTCACAGACCGTAGGTCTTGCCGACGATGTCCCGCTGGATCTCGCTCGTGCCCCCGTACACGGTGGAGACCACGGTCGAGCGGAGCAGGGACTCCATGCCGTACTCGGTGGCGTAACCGTAGCCGCCCAGCATCTGCATGCCTTCGAGGGTGACGTGCTTGGCCAGTTCGGTGCACTTGAGCTTGGCCATCGACGCTTCGCGGGCGAAGACCCGGTCCGGCTCGGCGTCGATGGCGGCCGCGACGTCGTCCAGCAGGAGCCGGGCGCACTCGAGCTCGGTGGCCATGTCCGCGATGCGGTGCTTGAGCGCCTGGAAGGAACCGATCGGCCGACCGAACTGTTCACGCTGGCGGACGTAGTCGAGGGTGTCGTCGAAGGCCCGGCGCGCGGTGCCGTGCATCAGGGCGGCGAGCATCATGCGTTCCAGGTTCAGCCCGGCCATGAGCTGTGCCCAGCCCTGCCCCGGCACACCGATCACGGCCGAGTCCGGCAGGAAGCAGTCGGTGAAGTAGAGGTCGTTGACCTCGCGGCCGCCCATGGTGTCGATACCGCTGATCTTCAGGCCCTCGGCGTCGGCGGGCACCATGAACTGGGTCAGGCCCTCGTGCTTGGAGCCCTCCTTAGACGTGCGCGCGATGAGCAGGATGTGGTCGGCGATGTGCGCGTTGGAACACCAGGTCTTCTGCCCGTTGACCACGTACCCGCCCTCGACCGGTTCGGCGCGGCAGGCCAGCGCCCCGACGTCGGATCCGGCGCCGGGTTCGGACATCGAGATGGCCTCGACCCGGCCCTGGACGATGCCTTCGAGGACCTTGCGCTTCTGCTGCTCGGTACCGAACTTCTCGTAGGCCGCGGCGGCGATGATCGTGGTCCCGAAACCGCTGATCGGCGCCCGGCCGTAGGCGGTCTCCTCCAGGAACAGGCACAGGTCCCGCATTCCGAGGCCCGCACCGCCGTACTCCTCCGGGACGGCGATCCCCAGCCAGCCCAGGTCGGCCATCTTGGCGTAGAGCGCCTGGTTGTGCGGCTCCTGACCGTGGGCGGTCAGCTCGTCTCGTTGGTCCTTGGTTCCGCATTCGCGGTGGCAGAACCGGTTGATCGCATCGACCAGGTCTCTCTGTTCGTCGGTCAGGACTCTCGGCATGCCGGGCCTTCCTGCGTAGTCTCCGAAAACAAGAGCTCATCCCATCAAGCTATTGTCCATGTGCCAATAGAGTCTCACGCCCGCACTGGCAGGCCGTCAAGGGTCCCGTCACCGAAAACCTTCCCGGTATCATTGACGCCTGTTCGGCACTGGGAACCACTACACCGGACCGTGGACCGGCACAGCTGCCGAGCAGCACCCCGCCCCGACCTGCAGGCGACCCGGGCGGGTGATACTTTTGCGGCTGGTATTGGCGCCTCGCCAATCCGAGGAAGGGATGGAAGACCATGCAACCTCCTGCGCAGCGGCGGCGGCTCGAGCCCGACCAGAGGCGCTCCGAGATCCTCGCCGTGGCTCGCACGCTGTTCGGCGAGCGCACGTACTCGGCCGTATCGGTGTCCGAGATCGCCCAGGAGGCGGGGGTAGCCCGAGGGCTGGTCAACCACTACTTCGGCGGCAAGCGGCAGCTCTACCTGGAGATCGTGCGGCAGATGCTCATCGTGCCGACCTCCGTGGCTGACAACCTGCCCCGGACCACGGTCGAGGAGCGGGTGTCGATCTGCGTGGACCGCTGGCTCAACTTCGTCGAACGCAACGAGGAACTGTGGTTGTCGGCGATCGGCTCCGAGGCCATCGGACAGGACCGCGACACGGAGCAGATCATGCTCGAGGCCGACGAGGTGGCCACCGACCACATCCTGCAAGCCGCCATGATGTCCGACGTCGTAGAAGGCCGCGAGAAGCTCCGCGCCATGATCCGCGTGTACGGAAGCATGCTCAAGGCCGCATCCCGGGAGTGGCTCGTGCGCGGCGCGCTCAGCCGCGCCGACCTACACGTGATGCTGGTTCAGTCCGTCCTGTACCTGCTGCAGAGCGTGTTCCCCGCAGTGCGCGAGGACGACTGACCTGAGGTACGCCGCCCGGCAGCCGAGGACGACCGCCCGGCCTCGGTTCTCCGTGCCGCAATCCCGGAGTCCGCCGACGGGTTTCGCCCGCACGAGTACGGCCCATGGAAAAGGTTCTGGCCGGATTCGGACCTCCTACCGTCGAAAAAAATGAGAAGCCACCACCGACCCGATACACCTTGAAAATGCAGTTCAGGGCTTCTGTCATGAACTGATCCGGGGTTCGTGGTCGGCTACTTCACCGCGGATGCAACAGCACACCGAGGTTCTGGCCGCATGAGGACAGTCCAGTTCCTTGCCTTCACCTTGCCCGGCATTGCAATCTGTGCACGGCCCTCGATCAACCACACGAATGAACGAACTCCCCTTTTCCCTATCCTGATCCAACCTTGAAACCTAATGCCCTTCATTCGCTTCGCACCGATCCGATGCAGGGGCCGCGGAAACCATCAGAAACCAGAGATCCCGGAAATACTGCATCGACCAATATTTGGTCAGGATCCTTTCAGTGAACCGGGAACAGAAAGGCATTCCATGAAGGTCACCAAGTTCCTCGCCACCGGTGCCGCAGCCCTGGCCCAATGCCGCTAATTTTGTGTGTTTTGGCTGCTCACGGCGGTGCGATTAGAACTACCACCCCGGACCGGTAGCTTCGCTTATGTGCCGCACCACCACGAAACCGATACCACCCCGCAGGGGCTGCTGACCGACTACCTGG